>JAAYBY010000012.1 GCA_012729935.1 Clostridiaceae bacterium
GCTTCAGGACATCGCAATACTGACAGGCGGCCAGGTTATTTCGGAAGAAGTCGGCCTGGAACTGAAAGAAGCGACCGTCAGTCAGCTGGGTCGTGCCCGTCAGGTCAAAGTCCAGAAGGAAAATACGATTATAGTTGACGGTGCAGGAGAAGAAAAGGACATTCAAGCCCGCATCAGCTCGATCCGTGCGCAGATCGAAGAGACAACATCGGATTTCGATCGTGAAAAACTGCAGGAGCGCCTCGCAAAACTGTCTGGCGGTGTTGCTGTCATCAAGGTCGGTGCCGCAACAGAAACCGAAATGAAAGATAAAAAGCTGCGAATTGAAGACGCGCTGGCTGCAACACGTGCGGCTGTTGAGGAAGGCATCATCGCCGGTGGCGGAACCGCCTATATCAATGTGCTGCCTGATGTGGCCAAACTGCTGGATGAGACAACGGGAGATACCAGGACCGGTGTCCGGATTGTCCTGAAAGCGCTTGAAGAACCGGTACGCCAGATTGCTGCCAACGCCGGTATGGACGGAAGTGTCATTTGCGAGAATGTTAAAAACAGCAAGTTTGGTGTCGGATATGATGTTCTGGCCGAAGAATATGTTGATATGGTTGAATCAGGTATTGTTGATCCTGCGAAGGTGACACGTTCTGCGCTGCAGAATGCCGCGTCGATCGCATCCATCCTGCTGACAACCGAAGCTGTTGTGGCTGATATGCCTGAACCTGAGGCGGCTGCACCTGGCGGTGCCCCTGGTATGGGTGGCATGGGCGGCATGGGCGGTATGTACTGATCCTGTCAATCAAGCCCGTAACGACAAATAAACGGGGGAGGGTGTCCTGATCGGCACCCTCCTTTTCTCTTCAATTAAATGTGTGGCAAGGTAGGCAGATAGGTCGGATTCAGTTACAATAGAAACAGATCAGTGACGGAGGATTGTCGAATGGATGACGTATTTATCGAAAAAATTGTTAGAAGATACAAGACAGGTAAAGACTATCTGGTTATTGCCGGCCTGATGTTTGCCGCTTTTGTGATTATGACTGCGATGCTGTTTTTTATGGAATATATCAGCTTTCTGCTGCCGGTATTGATTGTTGCCCTGATTTATGGCCTGTGGTATATGCTGACTGCTCAGAATCGCGAATTTGAATATATCGTCACAAACGGTGATCTGGATATCGATTTGATCATTGCGCGTCGCAAACGAAAACGAGTTTTTTCGGGCAAAGCAAAGAATTTTGAACTTATGGCGAAATGTGACAGTGATGATTATCGCCAGGCTCAGAAGAGCCAGCATACACTGCTGGACTGCTCAAGCTCACCCAAATCACCCAATAACTGGTTTATCCTTACCGAATACAAGAGTCAGCGGACACTGTTGCTGTTTTCTCCGGACGAACGGATTCTCAGCAGCTTGAGACGCTTCAATCCCGGTAAAATTAAATACCAGCCTTCGGTACACTAATCTGCTGACCAGCAGACAGCCGGGCTTATCTCATGCTGAACCTGACATAACAGATGTTTGCACGGAGGCACTGAAGCCATGACACACGCCGCCAGCGGTTGCTATCATTTTGACATACGCGGAACGGATACTGACCATCACGATCAACTGAATCTATCAGCTTTGTTTTCTTATATGCAGGAAGCTGCCTTTCGTCATTTCGAAGAATACGCACCAGACAGAGATCTCGGCGAACGGGGACTGTGCTGGGTTCTGATCCGTCTGTCCGTTCGACTGCAGCGTTGGCCGCAGTGGAAAGAAACGGTTGCTGTACAGACCTGGCAAAGCGGGATTCGCCGATTGACCTTTCTTCGCCAGTATCGTTTTCTCGATCAAACAGGCGGGATAATCGGTGAGGCAACTTCAGAGTGGCTGATCGTCGATCAGAAAAATCACAAGCCGGCAAAACCGCCGCAGGAATGGGTGGATACGGTTCCTGCCTCACGGGAAGTCGGCTGTGAACGGTTGGACTCCAACTATCAGTGGCCGGAGAAACCAATTTTGGTCAAGTATGCAGACTACAGCGATATTGATCGAAACCAGCACGTCAATAATACCCGCTATGTTGCCTGGTCTATTGATGCGATTCAGGCGATGAGCCGGCATGATGACAGCAGCTTGCCGCCGCCTGTCCATATCAGACAGTTTGATATTTATTACCGCAGGGAAACGAGCCTCGGGACACGCCTCGATCTTTTCTGCCTGACTGTTGGTGAATCGGAAGAAATCTTTGAAATAAGGGCAGTCCGTCACTCAGACGGCATCGAATTGTTTCGTGCGCGTGCGGTGCTTGATGAATCAAACTGTTGAATGGCGAAAAATCTGAACAATTGTGAACACCGCTCCTAACAGCGGTGTTTTTTGCTATAATCAGTCAGTGTTAAAATGTACCCCGGATCTGACCAACGTGCAGGGAGGCAAGCAGAATGATAGAAATTCGCAATCTGGTTAAGTACTATGGCGATATAAAAGCGGTCGATGATGTGACGTTTACGGTGAACCGCGGCGAAATCCTGGGATTTCTCGGGCCAAACGGAGCCGGAAAAACGACGACAATGAATATTCTGACCGGGTTTTTATCAGCGACGTCTGGAACAGTGACCATCAATGGCCACGATATTCTTGAAGAACCTCAACTGGCTAAGAAAAGCATCGGATATCTGCCGGAGAATCCGCCGTTGTATCTCGATATGACAGTCATTGAGTACCTCAAGTTCGTCGCTGAACTGAAAGGTGTATCAGCGGATCAGAGGCTTCGCCAGCTTGCAGAAATCATGAAACTGGTTCGCATCACGGATGTTTCCAATCGTCTGATCAAGAATCTTTCCAAAGGTTATCGTCAGCGTGTCGGTCTGGCACAAGCTCTGGTCGGCAATCCTGAAGTACTCGTTCTTGATGAACCGACTGTGGGTCTGGATCCCAAGCAGATCATTGATATCCGGAATTTAATCAAGGAGCTGGGGAAAAAGCATACCATTATTCTCAGCTCACATATCCTTCCGGAAGTTCAGGCTGTATGTGAACGCGTCGTGATTATCAATCGTGGTGCCATCGCTGCGGAGGATACGCCTGAAGGCCTGTCTAAAAAGATGGCGAAGACATCGCGGATAGAGCTGACAGCTGAAGGACCTGTCAAGGAAATTATCCAGAAAATCCGGATGATTCCTGGCGTGGAACACGTTGATGCGATCATCGAGAAAGAAGACGGCATTACCATTTTTGAAATTGAGAACAAAACAGGTGAGGACGTTCGCAGGCAGGTCTTTTTTGAGATGGCGCGCAGCAGCTGGCCGATAATTGAAATGAAATCGCTGGATCCGACACTGGAAGACATTTTCCTTCAGGTCACCAGCAACCAGCAGACAGGAAAGAGGGGATGACTCAATGACTCGTATTCAAGCTGTGTTTAAACGTGAACTGGCCGCCTATTTCCGATCACCGATCGGGTACGTACTGTTCGCCATTTTCATGACCATCAGCGGACTTTATTTTGCTTCCGGCATCCTGTATGCCAACATTGATCTGGTCGGTGAACTGAATTTCATTCAGTCTTTTCTGTTTATCATTGTTCCGGTTCTGACGATGCGAACGTTTTCCGAAGACCGTAAGAACGGAACAGAAGTGCTGTTGTTTACATCGCCGGCGAGCAGTCTGGAAATTGTACTGGGCAAATATTTTGCGGCCTTGAGCCTATTCCTGATCATGACTGCCGGAACATTGTCACATCTGGTGATCACAGCCCTGTACGATGGATTGATTGATGCCAGTGTCTGGGGTGCCTATATCGGCTTTATTTTTCTCGGTGTGGCATATGTTTCCATCGGCTGTTTTGCATCAGCCCTCACTGAAAACCAGATTATCGCGGCCGTCATATCGTTTGTCATCATGCTGGTCATGATGCTTCTCAATTTTGTATCCAGTATGCTTGGTTCGGTCGCTTCGACATTGATCAGCAAAATCAATCTGTTCGGCTTAAGCGACGTTCAGATTGGCTCAGCTGGAAGTGCTGTCACAAAAGCACTGCAGTGGCTCAATCCGACAACACGAATCAGCAATTTTGTAAACGGGATTTTCGAGCTGTCGCCCATTCTCTTTTTCGTCAGTATGGCAGCTGTATTTATCTATCTGACGAATCGCATTATCGAAAAGCGGCGCTGGAGCCAGAGGTGAGATGATATGAGCAGACAATTAGATAAACAAAAAGAAAAGATTAAGACAAATAGACGCGTTGTTGATAAGCGGAATAAGAGTCTCAAGAAGATTTCGATCACTTCGACCGTGCTGTTTATTGTCGTCATTCTGGCATTCAATATTATTTTCGATCAACTGCTTGGCGACAAACTGAAATGGGACTGGACGACCGGAGATCAATACTCAATCGGCGATGTATCCAAGCAGATCCTGTCTGAGATGGATAAAGAAGTTGAGATCGTTGGTCTCTTTAATGAAAACACCACTCAACAATACCAGCGGATTATGCCGATGCTTGAAATGTATGCGAATCAGTCTGCCGGCAAGATCAAAGTCCGGTATGTCGATCCGGATCGTTTCCCGAACATCATGAAGGATGTCGATCCGACGGGTAACCTGAAGCCTGAAGCCAATGAGTTTGTCGTCATGTGTTCTGATACAAGTAAGGCGAAACGGGTCGGTTACTATGATATTTTTGACATCGGTTATGATGCCAGCTACAATACCGTTCTCAATGGTGTGACAGCTGAGCAGAGCTTTACCGGTGCCATCAATTATGTCGTTTCCGAAACAACGCCGGTTGTCTATTTTACGACCGGACATGGCGAAGCAGATTTTCAGTCTGAATTCACGATCATTGCTTCTCTTCTGCAGAATAACAATTTTGAAGTCAAGACACTTGATTTATTTGGTCTCAATGCGATTCCCGAGGACTGTTCCGTCATGATCATGCTGGCTCCGGAACAGGATATATCTGAAGATACCAGTCGAGTTATTGCCACTTATCTTCAGCGCGGCGGCAGCCTGATGTTCATAGCTGATTATTCGCCGCGATCGTTTCCTGAAATGAATAAGCTGCTGGTTGACTACAACATCGAAATCGGTGACACGCGACTGCGTGAAGGAGATACAGATCATCGATATCAGGATGATCCGTACATTATCCGCGCAATCGCTCCGGTCAGTACGGTTACCGAAAAAGAAGTGGACGGATTTACGCTGGCGGACAATGCCCGCGGCATGAATATTCTGGCCAATGTCAAAGACTGGATAAGAGTCGAGCCTGTTTTAACGACATCAGACCAGGGCTTTGCGGAAACCGCCGGAGATCCTGAGCAGTCATCGGAGGCAGGCAGAAAGCAGATAGTCCTGCTGTCTGAAAACAGCGGTTACATTAACCAGGCTGATACCAAACAGTCAGCCAAGGTGATGCTGGTAGGCAGTACCAGTCTGTTCAGTGACAAAATTCTTTCAACCTATGGCAGCCAGCTTTACAATGTCGGACTTTTCTATTATTCAGTCCAGTTCCTTTCAAATACCAGTGAGGAAGCGAGTCTGTATATTCCACCGAAAGAGCCGGTTTCATACACGGTATCCAAAGGCTCGGCCAGCACCAATGTTTTTGTTGCTGTACTGGTCACCTTAATCATTCCCGGACTGCTTTTACTGACAGCTTTGGTCGTTTACAGAAAACGTAAGCATCTGTAAATGAAGATAGGAGTGAACTGACCTTGAAAAAACAATTTAAACCCATGATCATACTGGGATCGATTCTGGTACTCCTGGTCGCCGTTTACCTGTTTGCGACTCTGGTGCTGCCAAATATCGGCAGCCCGGAGGAAACGACTGAAACGACAACCGGAACTGCCCTTGCGCCCATTCTGGAAACAGATTTTGCGGATGTGTCTTATCTGGAAATCGTGAATGAATCGGATACATATCGATTGATTCCAGAATCCGTCGTTGATGACAAAGGTGAAAAAAGCTGGTCGTGGTCGGTTGAAGGATTTGAGGATTATCCGTTTTCAGACTCTCTGTTAAGCCGGCTGGCGACAGTTGCAGCCGAAGCTTTTGTCAAGACTGAGATTGAACCGGAATCCGATGACCTGACAATTTACGGACTGGCAGAGCCTCGGGCGATTATGCGTGTCGTTCATAAAAGCGGTGAGGTGCATGAGATCAAGTGGGGCAGCGAAGTCCCCTCAGATAATTATGATTACGCGACAGTTGATGATACCGGAAGAGTCTGCATGATTTCCTCAATTTCAGCGGAGCGTGTCCGTTCATCGTTAATGGATCTTCTGGATAAGGAGCAGGTAATCGGATTTGATCAGAATGCTCTGACCGGGCTGAGCTTTGAACGCGCGAAAGATGAGATCAGGCTGGTAACGGATATTAAACTGATGGGAGATATCGAAAGCGAACAAACCTATTTGTCCTTTACCGTTGAGGAACCGCTTAAGCGCGATGCCAACTCAGATAATCTTACGAAATTGGTCACAGAAGCCACCGCCATTTCGGTCAAGTCATTTGTCGCTTTTGAACCCGAAGATCTTTCTGTGTACGGTCTCGAAGAACCTGCATACAGCTTTGAACTGACGACGAAGGATCAGACGGTGACGCTGATGCTGGGAAGTGAAGCCGCTGATGATTCATTTTATGCCATGAGCAGTCGTCTTCCTGCCGTGTTTACTGTGTCCAGGAGCGCTTTTACGGTGCTGGATATGAAAGTGACAGAAATGATCGACCGTTTTGTCGCACTGGAAAGTATCTGGACGGTCAGCAAGATTGAAGGTGACATTCAGGGAACACGTTTTGTCACGGAGATTCAGATGACAGAACAACAGAAAGCAACTGACGATGATGTCATCTTTATGCTGGACGGTCAGGATGCACGTATTTTCAGCGAGCGAAACAGAAGCCTGTTCTCCAGCTTCTACCAGCGCCTGATCAGTGTGGTTATTGAGGGGATTGAACCGGATGCTGATCCGGTCAACACCAAAGACAGCAGACTGGTCTTTCATCTAAAAGCGGACACGGAGAACAATGTACCGGCACATACGAAAACGATTGAATTTGCTCAGCGAAATCAGTATACTGATTATGTCTTTATCGATGGTGTATATGCTGGCTTCTATATTGATACCGAAAAGGCTTTTACGTCTTCGCGTGTCAACAGTGAAGGTATTATTGTTGCATACAAGCAAATGAAATACGCGATGGAACATGCTGACGATGGTGTCTTCAATACACAGGAAGGTTATCAGTTGGACTAAATGATTCACCGACAGAAAAAAAAGAAACCTCAACAAAGCAGAGCCAGCCTGATCCTAACGATCGTGCTGGCTTTCCTGCTGATTGTCGGAGCGGCTGTATTGATCAGTCAGCTGCCGGATGATGAGAGCTGGCAGCTGCCGCAAAATACAGACAACGAGACAGAAGAACAGATATCGGGATTTGATTGCGAGCCGGCTGATGCTCAAAGGCTTTATCCTTTTGGTGAACGGGTCGTTCGTGTTTCCGGTGAACGTATCACCTGTTTGGATATCCTCGGTTCTGAACGATTCGCGGTCGATGTAGATTTTGAAAACCCGTTTGTAACCTCCCGTCAAGGCTGGCTGCTTACAGCTGATCGCGAAAGCAGACGCTATGTCATGATCACGCCGGACGGAGAAGCTTTCAGAGGACAGCTTCAGGGACTGATCTGCGATACAGCAATCAGCCCGGACGGGACGGTCGCGCTGATTCAGGAACAGGAAGGCAGCACAGGCGTGGTCACAATCCTTGAGGCACAGACGGGCAGACATCTATTTGATTGCTTTTTTCCCGAATCGGGATATGTCCTTTCTGTGGCATTTACAAAAGACAACAAGGCATTTGATGTGGTCATCGTTAATACTGACGGTTCTCAGGTACAGATGATCGTGAAACGTTTTGACTTGTCAGGAAAAGCTCAAGGTCAATTACTGCCTGATATCAACGAATTATCACCACTGATCGTTCACCAGAATGAAGAGCAGATCGTTTTGGCCGGATACAGCCAGCTGATGGCTGTCCGTTATGAAACCGATCGCGCTGTCTGGACAAAGCGATTTGGTCAAATTACATCGATTACTGAGCAAAACAGCAATCTGTACGTTCTGGCCAGCGAAAAATCTGAAGGTGCCGCTTCGCTTTACCGGATAACGGAAGATGGAACAACGAAGGAAATCATGACAGCAGGTGAAAACAAACTTGCGTTGGCTGTATTTGATGAGTTGATCGCTTTGGGCAACGGCTCACACATCCGATTGCTTCAACAGGATGACGATGACTGGTATCAGGATGTGACGCTTCAGTCAGATATCATTCGCTTTGCATTTTCGGATGATGAGAGCTTGATTGCGGTTACACACAGCGGCGTACGCCGGATCAATATCGTTAGACCGTAGTACATGGATGAACGGTTCTGTTAAAGGAGCATTTATGAGTAACGAAAAAAACCAGACCATCAAGTCGCGTCAGGATATCCCTGAAAAATATCGCTGGCAGCTTGAGGATATTTTCGCATCGGATGATGCGTGGGAAGCGACTTTGCTTCAGATTCCACAGATGCAGACGACTGTAACCGGGTACAAAGGACGGCTGTCAGAAGATCCTGAACGTCTTGCAGCTGCCCTGGAAGCATCCGAAAAACTCGATATGCTGCTGATGGAATTAATTGCATATGCCAGGATGCGTCGTGACGAAGACAATGGCATCGGCTTGTATCAGGACATGACAGACCGGGTAACCAGTCTTTATTACCAATCAGCTGCGACAACAGCGTTTTTAGCACCGGAAATAGCTGAAATTCCGGAAGAGACATTAAAAAGCTGGCTCAGTGAATCCAGCTCGCTTGAACCCTTTCGACATCAGCTGGAAAATCTGATGCGCTCAAGACCACATCTGCTTCCTGAGCGTGAAGAAGCGCTCCTTTCCCGATTCGGCCCTGTTACCGAGGGCATCGGTCATACCTATACCATGCTGGATAATGTTGACATCAAGCTTGGAGCAATCAAAGATGAGACAGGAGAAACAATTGAACTGACACCGGCTGTCTTCGGGCAGCTGCGTGAGCACCACAGCAGAACCGTTCGCGCGAAAGCCTTTGCCCAAATCCACAAAGCCTTTTCTGATTTAGGCCGGACTTTTGCAACACTGTATTCGACGCAGATTAAGGCAGATATCCTCTTTGCCTTGGCCCGCAACCATCAGAACAGCCTGAGTGCCGCTTTATTTGAAGATAATCTGCCTGTCAGCTTATATGAAGGCCTGATTGAGTCAATCCATCAAGGACAACCGACACTTAATCGATATTTAAGTTTACGAAAAAAGCGTCTTGGCCTTGATGAACTGCACATCTACGATACATATGTACCCATGCTGGACATGCCGGCCAGACGTTATTCATTTGACCAAGCATGCGACATGATCCGAAAGGGACTGGAACCATTGGGTCCGGTTTATCAGGAAGCTCTGGAACGTCATTTGTCAAACCGTTGGATCGATGTGTATGAAACACCGGGAAAGACCAGCGGTGCTTTCTCCTGGGGAACGTACCGGTCACATCCTTACATTCTGCTGAATTTCAGCGGCACACAGTCAGATCTGTTCACGCTGGCCCATGAACTGGGCCACAGCCTGCATACCTGGTTCAGTGACAAGCGACCCTATTCAGAATCCCATTATCCGATTTTTCTCGCTGAAATCGCATCAACTGTCAATGAAATTCTCCTGATGCGCACGTTGCTGGAGGCGTGTGACGATCAGACGGAGAGTGGTCGACTGGAAAAAGCCTATCTTTTGAACCACTTTCTGGAAACCTTCCGGCTGACTGTTTTCCGACAGACGATGTTTGCAGAATTCGAATGGTCTGTTCACCAGCGCGTTGAGCAGGGAGAGGCGTTGACAGCAGATACGATCTGTACTGTTTATCAGGGATTGCTCAGTCAATATTTCGGACCTGACGTTATCATCGACGATTTTATGAAATGGGAATGGACCCGCATCCCGCATTTTTATAACGCCTATTATGTTTTTCAATACGCAACCGGGTTTTCAGCCGCCGTCGCCATCAGCCGCCAGATTCTGACGGAAGGCCAGCCGGCAGTGGACCGCTATCTGGCATTTCTTTCGTCCGGCGGATCGGATTATCCGCTAAACCTGCTGGCAAAAACCGGCGTTGATTTATCAGGTCCGGAACCGGTTGACCTTGCGATGCAGGAATTTTCGGACC
>JAAYBY010000138.1 GCA_012729935.1 Clostridiaceae bacterium
AGCAGACGGATATCGACTGGCTGGTGCAGCAGTACGACGCGATCGAGTTGGCTGGTGTGGCGACCGAAATCTGTGTGCTGCAGAATGCGATTGGTCTTTATAATCACGCGGTCAATCAGAATCTGGACATCAAGTTTTCTGTTTTGAAGAGCTGTGTCGCCGGCCTCAACGAAGAAGACGAGGCGTTCGCACTCGAATATTTGAAGAAAACGCTGGGGTTTTCGGTTCGCTGAATCGTTCAGGAGAATCAACAGATTGTATTAGGCGGCTGAAGAGCCGCCTTTTCATTATTTGCCCGAAACCACTTGCCGCCGACAGTCAATGTGTGTATGATAAAGAAGAACATACGTTTGATTAAAGGTGGTTAAAATGGCGCGAAAAGTCCATGTCCGTGTGCTGGCAGAATTTGATGAACAGGGGCATCTTCAGCCAAAATCGATTATCTGGGAAGACGGACGGCGTTACACAATCGATCGTGTGCTCGATGTTCGGCCGGCTGCTTCGCTCAAGGTCGGCGGCAGCGGTATGCGCTATACCTGCCGGATCCGTGGCCAGTCGGTCTATCTGTTTGAAGATGACCATTGCTGGTTTATGGAGGGGCGATGAGGTGATGGAGGCCTGCCCGGGCTGCGTGCCTGCTGTTTTCATGTGCGGGGATAGCCGGCTGGCAGACCGTGAAATCCGCTGTTAATCCGGCACAGCGATTGACGGCATGGAAAAACAATCATAGAATAAGAAGAGCGGATATCCTGTCAGGGATGTCTGAGCAAAACAACCTGTCTGATGACGGATATCATAAAAGGAGTTGAATGTTATGCCACTCGTTAACACCAAGGAAATGTTTCAGAAGGCTTATGCCGGCGGCTATGCCATCGGTGCCTTCAACGTCAATAACATGGAGATTGTCCAGGGAATCACAGAAGCTGCGAAAGAACTGAACGCACCGCTCATTCTTCAGGTTTCTTCCGGTGCCCGTAAATATGCCAGCCACACCTATCTCATGAAGCTCGTTGAAGCTGCGCTTCAGGAGACAGACCTGCCGATCGCGCTGCATCTGGATCACGGTGACACGTTCGAACTGTGCAAAAGCTGCATCGACGGTGGTTTCACATCGGTTATGATCGACGGATCCCACCACAGTTTCGAAGACAACGTCGCGCTGACCCGTAAAGTTGTAGACTATGCGCATGAGCGCGGTGTCGTTGTTGAAGCTGAATTAGGCCGTCTGGCCGGTATTGAGGACGCCGTCAATGTCAAGGCTGAAGATGCCTCGTACACCAATCCGGATCAGGTCTATGACTTCGTGACGCGGACCAATTGTGACTCGCTGGCGATTGCTATCGGCACCAGCCACGGCGCATACAAATTTAAACCGGGAACCAAACCGCAGCTGCGTTTCGATATCCTCGAGGAAGTCGAAAAGCGTCTGCCGAATTTTCCAATTGTCCTGCACGGCGCCAGTTCGGTTGTTCCGGAATTCGTTGAAATGATCAACCGCTTCGGCGGCAATATGCCAGATGCCATTGGTGTTCCCGAAGAGATGCTGCGCCAGGCTGCCCGCATGGCTGTCTGTAAAATCAACATCGACTCTGACCTGCGACTGGCCATGACCGCGACGGTCCGCAAGCATTTTGCGGAGAATCCCGGCCACTTCGATCCGCGCCAGTACCTCGGCCCGGCCCGCGTCGCGATTAAAGAGATGGTCGCGCATAAAATCAAGGATGTTCTGGGCTGCGACGGAAAAGCCTGATTACATTCGAATCTCTGACCCGCACCGGATAACGCGAAGAAGCGGGTCGAACAGCCAAAACAGATAAACAAAGGCGGTATGATACAGATTGCATCATGCCGCTTTTTTGGGTGCTTGTGATTCTTTGATCTGTACCTCAGCGAACCAGCACTATACGGATACTTGGGCCTGCCGTTAATTGAGCGGCTGTGTCTGTGTCAAAGCACCGCGTACCAGTAGACGATGCGAAGCGACACGGACCGGATCGCAGGTCACCAGCATAATCCTGCTGCCGTCAGCAGGCGCGTAGATCGCCGCCATGAGCTCACTGGGCAGAACGCGGTCAATCTGGTCAACCGTGTATGTATAGCGAAAATTCTTATCCTCAATGATGATCTGATCGTCAACCGCGACTTCATCGAGACGATTAAAATGACGGCCGTATGTATACATCCGGTGGCCCAGCAGCACCGACCGGCCGTCCTGGCCCAGCGGAGCACTGGGGGTGTAATGACCGATGGCGACGCGCAGATTATAAAGAGTCGCTCCCTCTGCGATCGGCATCACCAGGTCAATTACGGGAATGCTGATACGACCGATCGCCTGAACAACGACTTGAGGTTTTGCCTGAGATTCAGTCGGTTCAGATTGTGTTACAGTCGGGGTTGCCGGATCCGTTGTTGACCCTGTGTCGAAGGGTTCTGTCGGTTCAATATCGGAAAAAGATTCAATCGCTTCACCTTCGACGACCAGATCATCCGGATCAAAGGTAATTGTGCCGTCGCCTGCATCAAAATTTTCGATCAGCTTTTCGCTGAAACGGTCCTGCTGCCAATGTTTGTACAACGGCTGGAGAATCAGAACAAGGCCGGTCAGCGCGATTAATACAATCAGGACATCCAGTGCTCTGAGGATCAGGCGCCTTTTGCGGCGCGGGGCAGGTCCGTTCGGCTTTTGCTCAGCAGAATCAGGCTGCGGTTCGATATCCGGCTGTTTGAAGGGTTGCTCATTCATGTCATTCACCTGGCTGTTCACACGGTTTCAGATCCAAATTCTTGCGCTGGCTTCTCTGGGACAGTCTTCGGGCGCGCCGGTCTTCTGCCTGAATCCATTCCCGCTGCTCATCTTCCGTAACAGGCGTCATGGGCTCGATCGATACCGGCTGATTCTCGCTGTCAATCGCGACAAAGACCAGATAGGCCTGGTTGACGAGCTGCCGGCAGGCAGATAAGTGCTCAACATATGTATCAACCCGAACCTCCATGGACGTCCGTCCGGTCCAGGTAATGGTTGCCGTCAGGATAACGGTATCATTCATTTCAACAGGTGCGATGAAATCGAGGGCATCAACGGCTGCCAAAGTGACGTCATTTTTCGCATGACGACGAGCTGCCACCGCGGCGGTTACATCGATCCACTCCATCAACTGGCCGCCGAACAGGCGTCCGGCCCCGTTGACATGAGAGGCCATGACAATTTGAACATGTGTGGTCTGCATTCAGATCACCTCCGCTAACATTGTAAAGCAGATTGGCTGGTTCGAACAGTCATACAGGATACGAAATTTAACAAACGGAGGCTGTCGGCAAAATGACGAAACTAGATGATCTTTATTGCCAAACCGGTTTTGATCGTATATGATCGCTTGATGTACGATATTCTTGCCTGCAGTCTTCCGTACACTACTGATCGGAGCCTTAATGAAAAGTGTGACCAAAAATTATCAATGGATCATCATCGCCAGCCTGTTTATTGTTTTGGCGGTCAACTGGGGCATTGTGTTC
Organism: Clostridiaceae bacterium; assembly: GCA_012729935.1. Classification (GTDB taxonomy): domain Bacteria; phylum Bacillota; class Clostridia; order Saccharofermentanales; family UBA5734; genus JAAYBY01. The sequence goes on from JAAYBY010000138.1 coordinate 3,514, forward strand.
AACAGCAGCGGTGTCTTTATCATCCCGATTCAGACTCAATTCGGTACCAGCAGAGCCGCGATGCTGATGGGTCTGTTTATCAGGGGAATCGTCTCCGTTATTACGACATTGATCGGC
>JAAYBY010000139.1 GCA_012729935.1 Clostridiaceae bacterium
ACCACCTCAAACATAATCTCTGGCGGCGGGAATCCACCATTCTCTTTGTCGGTTATCAGGCGCAGGGAACACTCGGCCGGCGTATCGTCGACGGTGCCAGCCAGGTTCGTATATTCGGTGAGGACATCACGGTGCGCGCACAAGTCGAAATGATTGAAGGTTTTTCCGGCCATGCGGATCGTGACGGTCTGGTCAACTGGATTGCCGCGATGAAGCAGAAACCGGCAAAAATCCTGCTGGTTCACGGTGAACCGGAATCAATCCAGTCATTCTCAGAGACACTGAGTCGTCGATTCGGACTGGACACCCATATTGCCCTGATCAACGAGACCATCACACTGGGCATACCGGTCGCCCATAAGCGGATTGTAGAAGAGCGACTTCGCGATCCGCGAAAAGCGACGACAACGTATGTCCTGGATACGATCCAGTCAGACTTTATAGCAGCGCTGGAAACGTATAAAATGGACGTTAACCGGGCCGGAACCAAAGAAGAACTGGAAAAAATTCTGGAGGATCTGCCCCGCCGTCTTGAACAGACAACCGGTCTGCTGGTGGAAAATAATCCAATTCCCAGACCCGAATGATGATTCAATAAGAAACGTTGTCAGCACAAATGGAGGGAGCCCCTACTCATGTTTCTGCCCGCCGATGGAATTGCTTTTTCAAATGAACCGATCCTGCTTCCTGTCTTCTGGCAGGATACAGTACTTGCCAGCGAATGGTTTGGCAACCCAGTCTGGCACTGGTTGTTAGCCCTGGTTGTCCTGATTTTACTTTTTCCGCTGCGAATGCTGCTGGTTAAATTGTACCGCCGCATCACAACGCGTTTGTTTCCGGAGGACTCTTCGGCAAGAATCATTGCAACCGGCCTGATCCCTGCCATCCGTCTACTGATTGTCATGATCGGGTTAAGTTTTGTTTTTCAATCCGGACTGCTTACTTTCCCCGATAAGGTAGCAGAGGTGATTCGCCGCGTCATAGAAACATTAAAAACGGTCATTCTGTGTTTGTCACTAGCGGAAATAGGCACCGGTTTCATCAATATTCGTTTACAGAAAGCTAAGGAAAACGGTAACAAGGAAAGCCACACGGTCTTTAATTTCTACCGGATGACGGTATATGTTGCAGCTGTTCTGCTGGGAATTTTTATGATTCTCAGTATCTGGGGTTTTGACATTACCGGCTTGATAGCCGGCCTGGGAGTTGGCGGCCTTGCGATTTCCCTGGCTGCCCAGGATACCTTTTCCAACCTGCTGGGCGGCCTGACCATCATGACAGATCATTCGTTTGCGATCGGTGATGTCATCACCACACCGGATGTCGAAGGGATTGTCGAGGATATCCGCTTCCGAAGCACGAAAGTCAGGACGTTTACTCAATTTCTCGTGACCGTTCCCAACAAGCAGCTCAGCAACAACTCGGTGACAAATCTGTCACGGATCGGAAAGCGTCGCGTCCGCTTTTACATCAAACTGGAATATGGAACCCGTCCTGAGCAGATACGCCATCTGATCGAGATGCTGAAGACGCGCATGGAATCCCGGGATACGATCGTGCCTGACAGCGTCCTTATCTGTCTGGAGCGGTTTAGCAGCAGTTCGCTTGACGTGCTGTTCCAGTGCTTTCTGCAAATTGTCGATTTCGTGCCATATCTGCAAGAACAGGAAGCGATTCTACTCGATGTGATGGACGTCATGGCAGAGGAAAAACTTTCGTTTGCCTTCTCGGCACTGACCGTTCATCTCAATGAGATCAATAAACAGCAGGATCAGCTGACCAGCCCGGAGAGAAACCGGCTGCCAGATTAAGCGAGCTCAAAGAAGTGCCTGAGCACCCGGGCCATCGCGATCTGATCGCTTACTCCGCCGGTTTCGCGAATGGCATGCATCCCCCAGATGGGATTGCCGACATCAACCGCCTTTACCGGCAAATGTTCAACAAACAGCGGACCGATTGTTGAACCGCCGCGGACATCACTGCGATTGACATAGGTCTGGCAGGGGACGTCTGCTGCCTGGCAGAGCTTGCGGAAAACAGCCGCTGAAACACCATCTGTTGTATACGCACGATTAGCTGCGAACTTGATTACCGGCCCCTGATTGATTCTCGGGCGATTGGTTGGATCGGATCGATCGGCGAAATTCGGATGCGCCGCATGGGCCTGGTCTGCTGAGATCAGAAATGAATGCGACAGACGATCGAGAAAGGTTTCACGAGATCCACCAAGATTGATCACGATACGTTCCAGAAGATCGCGCAGCGTCATGCCTATCGCACCCTGACTGGTGCGGCTGCCGACTTCTTCGTGATCAAAACAGGCGACCAGGTTGATGCCGGTCTGTGTGTGTGACTCAGTCAGCGCTGTAACGGCCGCATAGGCTAAGCCAAGGTTATCGAGCCGTCCGGTCTGGATGAATTCGTTGTTTAATCCCAGCCGCGTGCCGGGTGTGCACTCATAGAGATAGAGGTCAGCGTCAAGCAGACGTTCCGGCTCAACAGACAACTCGGACGCGATCAGCAGTGTCAGCAGATCGTGCGAAGCGGCAGTCCCGCCATCAGCCAGAGCGATGATCGGTAACATCATTTGCTGCGGCTTGATTTTTTGTTCATCGTTAACAGTTGGATTGAGATGAATGGCGACATTCGGAATGACCAGCAGCGGCCGTCGAAAATCGATAAGTCTGGCTTCCGGTGACAAGGGATTGCCGCTGTCAATCAGAACGCGGCCGGCAATCGATAAAGGACGGTCGAACCAGGTTGTCAATATTGGAGAACCGTATAATTCAGTGTTGAGCAGCCAAACACCTTCCTGCTGTATCAGGCTGTTCGGCTTGATTTTCAAAGCTGGCGCGTCAAGATGCGTTCCCACCATACGAAAACCGCTGGATAGAGGATTTTCACCGATTTTTATCGCGAAAAATGCAGAATCTTCAACTGTCAGAAAGCAGCAATCTCCCGGTTTGAGAGATTCTTTGCCTGTCAACGGAGTAAAGCCAGCCTGAAGGCAGATTTTCATAAGCTGATCTGCCGCATGGAAAGCCGTGGGACTTTTATCGATCAAGCCAAGCAGCCGATCGATCGTTGCGCCCTCTTGGTCATCAAGGATCTTATTGATCATCATACGTTATTCCTCGTTGTTTACAGTAACAGGCGAACTGGTGAATAGCCGACCTGCCGGTTTGTTTATGACTCGTTCTTGAAGAGATCCTGAATCTGGATATTCAAAAGAGTTGCCAGATCAAACAAGCGGTCAACCGCCATATCCAGATTGCCATGTTCATATTGGTCGATCTGAGGCTGTGAGGCATCAACTGCCTGGGCAACCTGCATCTGGGTCAGGTTAAGCTTTTCTCTTGCACGCTGCAGCTGACAGCCGATTTCGGGTGTTATCCTGATTTTTTCTCCAGCAAAGTCCGGCATCCTTTTCCCCTCCTTAATAAACTGCTATAATATTCATCTGTCTGTCTCTTTTTGTCAAGTTTATAGCGTTCTGTCTGAAGACAGCAGGAGTCCGGTTCGCCAGACCGGATCAGCTAAAGATGTGTCAGATTGACGAAAACGAGACCGTGTGGTTTTGTATATATCGAAAGAATATAGATTGATCGGTTAATGGAGAAGAACATGTTTGAACAGTTAATAAAATACTTCGGTGCACAGGATCTAACCGTTGGTTCGCCGATGAGCAATCTGCTGAAGTTTTCCATTCCTCTGCTGATTGGAAATATTGCCCAGCAGCTATACAGTACTGTCGACGCCATTATCGTCGGCCGATATGTCGGAGATACAGCGCTTGCTTCGGTCGGTTCCGTCATGCCCATTGTCAATCTGCTGCTGGTGCTCTTTGTCGCGATTTCAACGGGTGCAGGTATACTGGTCTCTCAGGCATTCGGAGCAAAAAACAAGGAGCTGTTGAATCAGACAATCGGAAACGCTCTGACATTGATTGTTGTGTCATCACTGCTGATCATGGGTTTTGCGCTTGCTTTTTCGACACACATACTCCGTTTACTGGAGACCCCTGTTGAGGTGTTTGATGCGGCGAATGCCTATCTGCGTATTCTGTTCATCGGTGCAGTGTGGTTTGGCTTTTACAATATTATTTCCGGAATTTTGCGAGGGCTGGGTGATTCGATCACACCGCTGGTGTTTCTGTTGCTGACAGTCGCAATCAATATAGTGCTTGACATATGGTTTGTTGCAGGCCTGGGGTGGGGTGTCGAAGGTGCCGCCTGGGCGACGATCATCAGCCAGTTTGCTGCATCCGTCATGTCTTTAATCCATCTGGTTCGCATTAAAGACACGGTGACAATAAATCGAAAGACATTGATGCCGCAGCGCGCATTGACCGGTCAGCTGATGCGGATCGGGATGCCGGCCGGCATGACACAGGCTATTTTCTCGATGGCGATGATTTTTGTACAGGCATTGACCAATTCGATGGGCTATGAAGTGATCACGACATCAACGGCTGTGATGCGGATCGATGGATTTGCTATGATGCCGAATTTCACCTTTGGCATGGCTATTTCAACCTATGTCGCCCAGAACATCGGGGCCAGGCGAATGGATCGTGTTGATCAGGGGAGCCGCGCAGCTTTGAAAATCGGGCTGATTGTTTCGGTATCCCTGACACTGCTGCTGATTTTTTTCGGCTCTTTCATGATCCGGCTGTTTACCGACACGCCATTCATCATCCAACTCGGTGTACGCCAGATTCGTATTCTGGCAGCAGGTTATATTGCCATGACATTCACCCAGATATTTGGCGGTATTATGAGAGGAGCAGGCCACACGATGCCGATGATGTGGATTTCACTGGCTACGACTGTAACATTTCGTGTACCGGCCGCTTACCTGATCGCCTATCTGACACGCTCTGATATCTGGCCGAACGGATCGCCGGATGCACTTTATTTTTCGCTTGTTGCCAACTGGATACTGGGTGCCATCCTGACTTTTCTGATCTATCGAAGAGGCCGTTGGCGTGATAAGGATCTTTCATTGCTTATGAAAGCACAGGTTGCTGAACACTAACAGTCATTTCCGTATCATGTGAACCACCTCACTGCCGTGAAGATGATATACTGGTTAAATAACAGCTTAATCATATAACGGCAGGAGGGATGGACGATGCAATCATTAACCAGTACATATCACCTTTCAAATGGTGTAACGATACCAATCGTAGGGTTTGGGACCTGGCAGATGGAGGATGGCCCGACAACGGTTCATGCGGTGCACACCGCCATTGAAACCGGCTATCGTCATATTGATACAGCCGCCGCTTACCAGAATGAAGGCAGCGTTGGCAAAGCGATTCGCGAAAGTGGACTGGCTCGATCAGACGTGTTTCTGACAACAAAACTCCAGAATCGGGATCATGGCTATCAGGCAACCCACGATGCGTTTAAGCGTTCGCTGCAGGCACTGGGTGTTTCTTATCTTGATCTGTATTTGATTCATTGGCCGAACCCCATTGCTTTCCGTGATCGCTGGCAAACGGTTAACGCGGAGACCTGGCGGGCGTTTGAGGAGCTCTACGAAGCTGGCCTTGTGCGGTCAATTGGTGTCAGTAATTTTCGGCCCCATCATTTGGAAACGCTATCACAAAGTGCCCGGATTATACCAATGGTCAACCAGATCCGACTGTGTCCGGGAGATGTCGATCTGAAAACAGTGGACTATAGTCGTGCACAGAATATCCAGCTGGAAGCGTACAGTCCGCTTGGTACCGGTCTTGTTTTTGATGTTCCGGACCTTCAATCTGTTGCACAGAAGAAAAACCGGACTGTTGCCCAGATAGCGCTTCGCTGGAGTCTGCAAAAGGGATTCCTGCCGCTTCCCAAATCGACAACACCGGCCAGAATTGTTGAAAATGCCGACGTTTTTGATTTTGATCTGACTCAGGAAGAAATCAATCAAATCGACAATCTGACTGACTGCTGCGATCAGGCATTGGATCCGGATAAAACGAATTTTTAACAGGTAATTGAGGAAACCAGGGGGAGTCATGCACCTTTATATTTCAGATCTTGACGGGACACTCCTTCGGCCGGATGCCAGCATCTCGCCGGAAACGAGCCGAATATTGAATCATCTGATCAGCCGGGGGCTTCATTTCACCGTTGCGACTGCCCGGACAGAAGCAACCGTTAAACAGATTCTTGAAGGTGTACGGATTCAGATACCGGTTGTCCTGATGAACGGATCCTGTATTTTTGACCTGCAAACCGGATCGTATGTCAAGACAGAGCAACTGTCAGAGAACGCAAAAACTGTCTTGCTTGAGACAATCCGTCGACAAAAGGCAGAAGGATTTATTTATTCAATTGACCAGGATCGTCTGACGACATTTTATGAACGCGCTGACAGACCTGAAAGTCTGGCATTTCTTGAGGAGCGTACGAGTCGCTACCAGAAGAAATTTGTCCGTGTTGCTGATTTTTTCGAAGGCTTATCCGACCGGAGTATTGTTTATTATTCGACAACCGGCAGCCGTCAGGATCTTGAGCAGATGAAGATGATGCTGGATGACTGCAAGGACACGGCTGTTTCACTCTATCTGGATGTTTATCAGCCGGACAAGTGTTTTCTTGAGGTCAGTTCCGTTAAGGCATCCAAATATTCAGCTGTGCAGTATCTGAAACAGCGTTACGCATTTGATTCGGTCACCTGTTTCGGTGATAATGTAAATGATCTACCCATGTTTAAGGCCAGCGATACCTGTTATGCAGTCGCGAATGCCCTGCCCGAGGTGCAGCAGCAAGCTGATGACGTTATTGGCAGCAATGAATCCGATGGTGTCGCACGCTGGCTCGAGCAGCATGTGTTCATTCATCAGGGTACGCGACATGAAAGTGAGGATTTTTGAGTGAAAGCATATGAACGGCTGCTAAAATACGCGACGATTCATACGACATCAGATGACACAACCGGAACACACCCCAGCACGATGAGACAGCTGGATTTGGCAAAGCAACTGGTGGAAGAGATGCGTGAAATCGGCATGCGCGAGGTACGCATCAGTACCTATGGCTATGTCTACGGATGTCTGCCGGCAACGCCCGGCTATGAAAGCAGTCCCCGGATTGGTTTCGTCGCGCATATGGACACAAGTCCTGATGTTTGCGGTGCATCAGTCAAACCTCAACTGATCAACGACTATGATGGACAACCCGTTGTTCTTCAGGGAACCGGGCAGATCCTGAACCCCGACCAGTTTCCCCATTTGCTTGACATGAAAGGGAAGACGCTGATCACAACGGACGGTAGAACCCTGCTGGGTGCTGACGATAAAGCAGGCATCGCTGAAATACTGACAGCGATCGAACAGATTGTGCGAAAACAAATACCTCACGGGAAAATTCTTGTCGCCTTCACACCTGATGAAGAGATCGGGCAGGGTGCTGACAATTTTGATATCGATGGATTTGGTGCGGATTTTGCCTATACTCTGGACGGCGGCGTAGCTGGCGAGCTTGAGTTTGAAAATTTCAATGCAGCAGAAGCAAAGATTCACATTAAGGGCGTTGCGGTTCATCCGGGCACGGCTAAGAATGTGATGGTCAACGCCCTGCTTCTGGCCTTTTCATTTAATCAGATGACACCCCTGGCGGAAACACCGGAACATACAGAAAATTATGAGGGCTATTATTATTTACGCAAGCTCGAGGGCACACCTGAATCGGTTTCGATGATATACGCGCTGCGCGACCATGATGCCGGCCGTCTGCAGCTTCGAAAAGAAACGCTGCTGCATATCGCCAAAACAATCAATGAGCAGGTCGCGGCCGACACGGTGACCGTCGAAATCAAAGACCAGTACCGGAATATGAGCGAAATTATTTGTGAACATGACCATTTGCTGCAAAACGCGAAAACGGCGATGGAGCGATCCGGTATCACGCCGATTGTTCAGCCGATGCGTGGCGGAACAGACGGTGCGACGCTGAGTTACAAAGGGCTTCCTTGTCCGAACCTGGGTGTCGGCGGGTTTGCTTTTCATAGTCCGTTTGAGCATATCTCGGTAGAAGACATGGATCGATGTACCCAAATGATCATCGAACTGGTGCGATTATATGCCGTTCAGACGTAACGCGGTGCGTCATCAGATCGAACAGACGCCGGAAAGTGTCTGCAAGCGGAACTATCCCGCGATGCTTACTGAAGGCATCTTCTTTCTTATGGGGTTTGCGTTCATTGATATCAATGCCGTCATTCCTGTTTTTATCCATTCTTACACCAACAGCGTTTTTCTGGCCGGGCTGGCATCAACGCTTTACCATGCGTCGTCCTTTGTCATGGAGATCCTCATTGGTCCGTATGTCAAGCGCATCCGCAATGTACCGCGATACGTATCATGGCTGGCGCTCCTGTTCCGGCCACTTCCGCTGCTGATGGTACCCATATTATTTATGAATATCAGTCCCCTGATCAAAGTGGGATCATTTCTTGTGATGTACGCACTGCTGCGTGGCGGCGATGGCCTGATCTACATTTCGTGGGGTGATCTGTTCGGACGCACGATCCCGTCCGAAAAAAGGGGTCTGCTCATGGGCTATCAGCAGCTTCTGGGCGGAATTGCCTCTCTTCTGGCCGGGATGGTGGTCAAGACCGTACTTGATCATCCAGCCCTTATTGATGATCAGCGTTACGCAATCATCTTCAGCGGTTCGGCCGTTGTTCTGATTATATCAGCTCTGGCTTTGTTCTTTACACGAGACCTGCCTCATTCGATTGACACGACAAAACCCAACCATTGGCAGTATTACCGCGAGTTCCCGGGTCATCTCAAGAAAAATCCGATTTTCGCTAATGTTGTTCTGATTCGCGTTTTGTCTACGACAACGCATATGGTTGCGCCTTTCATCATTATTTTCGGGCAGCAGTTTTTCCAGTTATCGTCACAGGAGGTATCGACGCTCGTCTATCTGCAAATTACCGGCGGATTGCTGGGCGGGTTTGTCTGGGGCAGGATTAGCAAGCAATTTGGACATCATCGTGTCATTCAGGTGTCGATGCTGACCGGATTCATTTTGTCCCTGACCATCATCCTGCTGATGATCGCCGGTCCGGTCCGACTGCCTGCCGGTATTCTCTGGCCGCTGGTTGTGATAAACGGAATGAATCTCAATAACTGGTCAGGGTTCATCAACCACACCATTGATATCGCTTCGAGCGAAGAGCGAACGATTTATTTGATGATCAGCAATCTGGTTATTTTTCCGTTCACCTTCCTGACTTTCATCGCCGGAATTATGGTTGAATCGCTGGGATATCTGCCAATTTTCATAATCAGCACCCTGGCTGCTGCTGTTGCCGTTTGGCGTGGCACCAAGTTGAACTTCCCCGAAGGTCCATCAGAGAGCCTGGTTGTGACACCGCTTCCTTCCAAGGAATCAGACAGGTGACTCAACACAGTGTCTTAAGTAAAAGAATATTGGCAGCTTTTTGTTTGAAATAACTGATAAAATATTTTTGAGATTGTATATGAGCATCATGCGCAGAAAAAAGCCTGTCAGGAGGGCAAATGAATGTACGATCAAACTCATGGTAATGCGTTCAACGAGGCGCTGCGGCAGATGGACAAACCATCATGCGTCCGCCTGGCGCTGCAGCTGATCGATTCGGGTGTCATGGATCTCGTCGAGTTATACGCAGAGGTTCTGGCACCGGCTCTGAATCAAATCACACGGGATGAAGAGAACGAGGCGACTGCGATCTGGCGGGAACACATTCGCAGCTCGATCATCCGGACCATCATCGAATGCTGCTACCCACGCGTGATCGAAACCATCGAGAAACAGGGAATTCAACTGAATAAAGGGAAGGTGGTTCTTGTATCACCTGCCGATGAATATCATGAGCTTGGCCTGCGCATGGGCGCTGATTTCTTCACCCTTTGCGGCTACCAGGCACTCTATGTCGGCAGTGATACACCCCAGAATGAACTGATCGATGGTTTGAAGCGGGACAACCCCGACTATGTGGTCATCAATGCCGTCAATTTTTATAATGTGTTCAAGGTTAAAAAACTGGTCGCCTTCATTAAGGACGCTGTACCGGATGTCAAGGTGCTGTGCAGCGGCCAGGCCTTTCGGCATGATCCGACTCTGCAGGAACAGATTGGCGCACTGGCTTTGATTGAGACGATTGATGATATCAGGAATCTGGAAGGGGGCATCATATGATTGCGTCATTTAAAATTGCCGTCCGGTTTCTGAAATCCAGCCGCGGGCAGACGGTGATGATCGCCATCGGGATCGCCATCGGAATAGCGGTTCAAATTTTTATCGGATCGCTGATTCAGGGTCTGCAGAAGAGCCTGATTGACTCAACCATCGGCAATGCCGCCCACATAACAATCCAGCAGGAAGATAACGATCAGTTGATGGCCGATTACGAATCTGTGATTGACGCTGTTCGGGCAGCCGATGAACGGATCACATATATTTCGCCCGTGCTTCAGCAGGCGGCACTGATTATCGACGGCGATCAGACTGAATCCATCCTGATACGCGGGTTTGATTATAAACGCGCCAATCCGATTTACGCCTTTGACTCGCGCTTTGTTGAGGGACGTCTGCCTGCTGGTGCAAATGAAGCTGCGATTGGTAAGGAACTTCAGGCAGAGTTATCGCTTTCAGTAGGCGACCCTGTTGACATCACGATTACAGGCGGAACCAAGCTGACCTACACTGTATCGGGTGTTTTTGACCTGAAGGTGCAGTCCTTGAATAAAAGCTGGTTTTTAACAACATTAGAGTCTGCGCAGGATCAACTGGATAAAAGCGGATTGATATCGACGATTGAAATGCAGGTTGATGACGACTCTGTTTTCCAGGTTGATGAACTTGCGGTGCAGCTGGCTGAACTGCCTGATTTTTCAGAGAAAAAACTGATTCAATGGAAGGAACAGAACGAACAGCTGTTATCAGGTCTGAATGGCCAAAGCATATCCAGCCTGATGATCCAGGTTTTTGTCATCGTTTCTGTTGTTTTAGCAATCGCCAGCATTCTGGCGATTTCTGTGCTGCAGAAATCAAAACAAATCGGTATTCTCAAGGCGATGGGTATCCGCAATCGTCAGGCAAGCCTGATTTTTCTGTTTCAAGGTCTGATTCTCGGTATTCTCGGCGGTTTTCTCGGGGTTGCACTGGGACTCGGGCTGGCATATGCGTTCACGGTGTTTGCGCGAAATCCCGACGGAACGCCCGTCGTCGCGTTGCTGATCGAACCGGGTTTCTTCGCCTTGTCATTCTTGATAGCAGTTGTCGCTTCCTCCCTGGCGTCACTAATCCCGGCCAGACGTTCATCCCGTCTCGATCCGATAGAGGTAATCAGAAATGGATAAAATCATTCAGCTTGATAAAGTCAGCAAAATTTATGGTACCAGCGTTAAAACACAGGTTCTTTTCGATATCGACCTGTCATTTGACGCACAATCCTTTAATGCCATCATCGGCCAGTCCGGCAGCGGCAAGTCAACCTTGATGAACATCATGGGGACGCTTGACAGACCGACCTCTGGCGATGTGACCATCAATGGAACGCGTACGGATGGCATGAAGACCAATGAACTGGCAGCTCTGCGCAATCAGACCATCGGATTCATTTTCCAGTTTCACTACTTGCTGCCTGAGTTCACCGCCCTGGAAAATGTCCTGATGCCGGCCGTCATCAAATACAACAAGCCATCTGCTGAAACGGTTCGCAGGGCGCATGAACTGATGGAACTGGTTGGTCTGGAAAAGGTCAAGAACAATCTCTCAAGCAAGATGTCCGGCGGACAACAGCAGAGGACAGCGATTGCCCGTGCCTTGATCATGAACCCGCAGATTATCCTCGCGGATGAACCAACCGGCAATCTCGATTCCGACACAACCCAGACGGTCTATGGTATGATGAGACAAATCAATGATTTGTACCGGACCACGTTTATTATCATCACACATGATCGGAAGATCGCTGAGATGACAGACCGTATTGTTGAGATCAAAGATGGCAGAATCAATCTGGATGTGACCCGATCAACGACATGACAGGTGATATAAGCTAAACGGTATCGGATCAGACACATTATTTTAATCGGGGTGATCTCTTGGCGTTTATTACGATCGATCTTGGAACCACAAATATTAAAGTAACCGCATTTACAGATCAATTTTCTGAAATCGGGTCGGAATCCTCAAAAGTCATTTATCAACAGGAACAGGACCACTGGGTCGAATTTGATGCAGAAGCCTATTTTGACCATCTGCAGGATGCAATCGCGCGCCTGAGGCCACAGATTTTTGAGCCTGTTCATCAGATCATTTTAACCGGCCAGGCGGAATCGCTGGTTGTTCTCGATTCAGATGGAAAACCACTGCGGCAGGCCATATCCTGGCTGGATATGCGGTCGACCCGTGAATCGGAGCGCATTAAAGAGGCTTTCCCAGAGGATCAGGCCTACGCCATAACCGGACAGCCGGCAAACACGCCCACCTGGCCGATTACAAAAATACTGTGGCTCAAAGAAAATGAGCCGGATATCTTTAAACAGGCTGGCTGGTATGTTTTGGTCAAGGATTATATTCATTATCGACTGACCGGGAAAATGACGGGTGAATACTCGATTTACAATTTTTCCTATTATTTTGACATTCATCAAAAGGATTACTGGATGGATCTGCTGAACTGGTGCGGCGTGCGCAGAGAGCAGCTTCCGGAGCTCGTCGAGCCGTGCACGACGACCGGACTGATCATGCCCCAGGTTGCTGAAAAAACAGGTCTGGATCCGTCTGTTTCGGTCAATATCGGTACGCTTGACCATTTTGCAGGCATGATTGGAACCGGTAACATTCGCCAGGGGATAATCAGTGAATCGACCGGAACAGTGGTCGCGCTGGCGACGTTGGTCGATAAGCCGGTGTTGACTAAAGAACGTATTCCCTGTCACTATGGTCCCTTTCTCAACAGTTATGTTCTGCTGCCGGTTTGTGAGAGCGGCGGTGTCTGTCTCGAATGGTTCAGAGACACATTTGCGTCTGACCTGTCTTACAAGGATATTGATCAACTGGCCGTCAGGCGCAATACACCGGCTGACCTGCTCTTCCTGCCTTATCTGACCGGAACCAATTCACCGGAGTATAATACAGATGCCAAGGGTGTCTTTTACGGAATTCGCCTCAAGCATGATCGCGGTGATTTCGCATCAGCCGTCATGGAAGGCGTCGCCTATCTGCTCAACAGGAATCTGGCAGCACTGGATCGGCTGGGGATTCACCCGGAACGGGTGATTACGACCGGCGGCGGATCAAAATCATCGTTCTGGTGCCAGACAAAAGCCAATCTGACCGGAATTCCTTTTTCTGTTCCTGTTCAAACAGAGGCAGCCTCTTTGGGTTGTGCCTTGATTGGTGCTGTTGCCTGCGGTGTGGCAGCCAGCTATGAAAAAGCTATCGAGCAATGCGTCGCGATGAAAAAAGTGTACCAGCCTGAAGAAAGAACGGCTTTTGCCCGTCAGAACCGCCGATATGATCAACTCTACCAACAAATGCTTCCGGTTTTTGAACAGGATGCAGCCTTCAGCCTGGCGGACGACTGAAACAATCGATCTGCTGGTGATCGTATTTTCGAAAAAACCAACCAGTAACCGAAAATATTCAACCCTACAATCGTGTGAGTTTTCGAAATAACCCGACGGGGACGCCTTTATTGACAGAAAATAAGGCGTCCTCTATACTGAAAACGAATCATTCAAATGATTCGCAGGGTTTTCATTAACGAAAAAGTTTCAAAAAATGACGTGAAAGGAAGGTTCAGATATGCGAGCAGTCAAGGCAGGGTTTGTCGGATTTGGCGAAATCAATACCCCTAGAGATGTTGTTGATCAGTTAAGCGCCAATGCCGTCAGCGAACTGGAAAAGTTGGGATGGGAGGTCTATGCGACCGAAACCGTCAGTGACGAGGCAACCTATTCTGAAGCTGATCGAGCAATCAAGGATCTGAAGAATAAGGATTTTGATCTGCTTGTTGTCTGTGTAACCGGTTGGATTCCCACACATGCCGTCATCCGGGTGACCGATAAATTCAGACACATACCGATGCTCCTCTGGGGTCTCACCGGCTGGATGGAAGAAGGACGACTGGTCACAACAGCACCACAAGCCGGTACCAGCGCATTGCGTCAGGTGATGCAGGGGCTCGGATACTGTTTTCGCTATGTTTTCAGCAAAGTTGACGAACCGGTACCTGCCAAGGCGATTAACGCATTTGGTCAGGCTGCACGCACGGCTGTTGAGTTGCGGGATATGCGGATCGGTTCGATGGGTTATCGTGACATGCTTTTATACGGTACACCAGCGGATATCCTCGCTCTGCGCCGGGAAATTGGTATCGAAGTAGAGTGTTTTGAAATGCTGGAAATGGTTCGAACACCGATTGATAAAAAAGATGTCGATGAGATTGTCGACTACTGTCTGAAGAACTGGACATTTGAAAAGGAATTCGACCATGAGATTCTGGCTCAGGGCGCTCGATACTATCTGTCTCTGAAGAAAAAGATCCAAGAAAGAGGCTTCGACGCCATCACGCTGCTCGATGTTGACGGCATGAAAAAACTGGAGAGCTTTCCACCCGCTATGGTCTTTATGCTGATTGCCGATCTGCTTAAAATCTGCACCATCCCCGAGAACGATATCATCGGCAACGCGACTCAGCTGATGGTGAAAACGCTGACCGGTCAAATTGCCCACTATATGGAATTTTACGAATATTTTGACGAGACCGTTCTGATCGGTGTACCTGATTTTGTCCCAGGAGCCGTGGTTGAAGGAGATATCAGGCTGCTGCCAGCGAAATTCGGTCTGCTGTCAGCCAGTCTGCTAAATACGTCGAAGGTTAAAGACGGACCTGTCACGCTGATGCGTCTAATTGAAGATCATGGACGTTACACACTGCACATGGCTCGCGGCGAGGCGATGCAGCCACGCCCGTGGGAAGAATACGGCTGGGATCGTCCGGCTCCTCAGCTGCCGAGTCTCGAAGTTAAACTGGAAGAGCCGGTCAACTCGTTTGTTGATAAAATAGCCTCGCAGCATACCATTATTGCGTATGGTGATGTGACAGAAGAAATGACACAGCTGTGCAAGATCCTGAAAATCAGAATGATCTGAGTTTGACGAGAATGTGAATCAGAACAGGCAGACAGCAGATTCAGCTGTCTGCCTTTATTTTTGCAGTTGTTTCCCGTTTGATGAGTGAGGGTTTGAGGGCGACGTTCTGGATCACGGTGAAATGCTTGTCTTTGATTTTCCGGAAAAGAATACTGACGGTGACGACAGCCATTTCCTTGATCGGGTTAGAGACCGTCGTCAAAGCCTTGGAGAGATAGGGGCAGACAGCTACATTATCCATGCCCATGATCGAGATATCATCCGGAACAGACAGGTTACGTTCGGTGACCGCCCGCAAGGCGCCAATCGCGATGTCGTCGTAGGCGGCAAATATTGCGGTTGGCCGAACGGGTGCGTCGAGGATTGTTTTCATGCTTCGATAACCGCAATCTTCAAAGCGATAATCTGAAATCTTGATGATCGAATCTATCAGCGGCAGTTGATTCTTCTGCATCACATCGCGGAACGCGCGAAAGCGGTTTTCCGTCAGATGGTCACCGATATAGCCGATTCGCCGATGGCCAAGCTTGACCAGATATTCCACACCGGTTGAGGCACCATAATAATCATCGATCCAAATACAATCAAAATGGTTGATCTGGTTTTCGATCGTGATCAGAACCAGCGGGATGTTCCATATTTCCTGAATGCCTTCCAATGTATCCTGAATCTGACTGTTTTCCGAAATCAGGATAATACCGTCAATTTGCTGTCCTCCGAAAATTCTCAGATAATCCATTTCCTTCTCGGTTTTAAAATCTGAAACAGCGAAGGTGTAACTGTAGCCGCGTTTGGTGATCTGGGCACCGATTGAGCTGATCAGCTGCGTATAGTAATTGCTGTAAACTTCCGGGCAGATCACACCGATGGACTGTTTGTTTTTCCCCGGCCAGTCTTTCTGGGGCGGTGGCAGGTGGTAATTCAGTTCACGGGCGATTCGCACGATTTTCATCCGCGTTTCGTCTTTAATTTCATGACTGTTATTCAGCGCTTTCGACACGGTTGAAATACTGACGCCGGCTACTACCGCGATGTCTTTAAGCTTCGTCATAGAATCCTCCTGTGGTGTTGCGGTCAATTAGCGAGCGCGGTATTTTTCGACGCGCATCCGGGCTGTAATGGCATGTGCTTCCATTCGTTCGATCAGACACTGACGCTGTGTCACTTCACCGATCAGCACACTTGCTTCGGGTGTCATCCGCTGATAGGTGACTGTCTTCATAAATTTTCCGACCCACAAGCCTCCGGTGTAGCGCGCTGCGCGGCTGGTCGGCAGAATGTGATTGGTTCCGATGCACTTATCGCCGTAGGCGACTGTTGTTTCCTCGCCGACAAACAGCGACCCGTAACAGGTCAGGTGATCGATGTAGTAGTCTTCATCGTCGACATGCAATTCCAGATGTTCCGGTGCATAATCGTCGCTGAGCCGGACGGCTTCTTCATTTGAGTCAGCGATAAGCACAATACCGTTGTTCGCCCAGGATACAGCGGCGACAGAACGGGTTGGAAGTATACTGAGCTGACGCTCAACTTCGGCGATACAGTCTTTTGCGAACGCTTCACTCCTACAGATCAGCGCGATTCCGCTATTAACGTCATGTTCAGCCTGTCCCAGAAGGTCTGCCGCAACCAGCTTGATGTCTGCTGAATCGTCCGCGATAATCAGGATTTCGGTGGGTCCGGCCAGCAGATCGATTCCGCAGCGGCCAAACAGCTGGCGTTTTGCCTCAGCGACATATTTATTCCCGGCCCCGCAGACCATGTCAGCAGGCTCAACAACACCCATGCCGAAAGCCATCATGGCAAAGGCCGGTACACCGCCCAGTATGAAGATCCGGTCTGCGCCTGCTTTTTTCATGGCGTTAACCGTTGCCGGGTAATAACCTTCTCCTTTTACCGGCGGTGTGAAGGCATAAACTGATGACACGCCTGCGACTTTTGCCGGTATAATACTCATCTGCGCGGATCCGAACATCGGATACCGGCCGCCTGGAATATAGGATCCAACGCTTCGTACCGGGATATGTTTTTGTCCCAGCCAGATGCCCGGACTCGTTTCAATTTCCAGTGGCTGCAAGGTGCTTAGCTGCGCTTCGGCAAACGACCGCACATTTTGCTGACAGAAATCCGTATCGCGGATCACCTGGTCGTCGACCTGCCGAATGGCTGTTTCGATCTGCTGATCATTCAGTTCGAACTGGTCGGGATTCCACTGATCAAACTGGCTGCTGTAACGTCGGACAGCATCCATACCGTTTTTCTCCAGATCCAGCAACATAGCAGAAACGGTTGAAGCTGTCTCCGGATCTTCTTCAAACAGGCGATGGCCGCCCTGTTTATAGATAACCATACTGATCTCCTTTGCCATTCGTGCGAACGCACAACTAACCGTTGTTGTCTATCCACCGGCTGCCTTATCTGTTTGACAAACATGACAGCTGTTTTTCGAAGAAACATAACTGTTGGTTTTTTAATGATCACTTGTATCTGGACAGGTATAGGTTATGATCATTATAAAGCATTTTTCAAATGTTGGGGAAAAATTTCGAAAATTCTGGAGGTTTTTTATGTTTCGTATCCTGCTGGCAGAGTTTAAACATGAGACCAACACGCTATCACAACAAAAAACGGATTTTGAGAGTTTCAGAAACCGGGGCTATTTAACCGGACAGGCGATCATCGACAATCGTTTGCACACTGGCACCGAAATGGGCGCGTTTCTGGATATTCTGCTGGATCAGCCGGATGTCTCGCTGATTCCGGTCGTTGCATCCAATGCCATGCCGGCAGGCCCGGTAACTCAGGATGTTTTTGACCTGGTCTGCGGACAGATCGTGGCGGCCGTTCGTCAATCAGGCCCGATAGACTGCGTTCTGCTAAGTCTGCACGGCGCGATGGTAACGGAGTCAAGCGGGGATGGTGAAGGCGATCTGCTTACCGCCATCCGCCAGGCAGCCGGCGAACACGTTCTCGTTGTTTCGACACTGGATCTGCACGCCAACATCTCACCCGCAATGGCTGCGAATGCCAATGCTCTGATCACATATGAGGCCTATCCGCATGTTGATATGTACGATCGGGGACTTGAAGCGGCACGGATCGTCCTGCGGACACTACGCGGCGAAATCCATCCGGTGATGCGGTGTGTACATCTGCCGCTGATTCTACCGGCAATGACCACTTTGGACGCGAATATGAAAAAGCTGGTTGACCAGATTTACCAGTACAAGCAGATGGATCATATCCTGTCTGTATCTTTCGGGCATGGCTTCCTGTGTGCAGACACAGACGTTCTTGGTGCGACAGTGGGCGTCGTTGCCGACGGTGATGAAGATCTGGCTGAAACAGTTGCCGAAAAACTGGCTGATCTCATCTGGCAGGCAAAAGAGAAGCTGGTCCATGAGACCATTTCAGCGCAGCAAGCGATTGAACGTGCGCAGCTGACAGACAAGGGACCGATCGTTTTTGCGGATGTAGCCGATAATCCCGGTGGCGGTTCTTCGTGTGACGGCACCCATATTCTGCGGTTGATGATTGAGCAGAATGTGTCAGATGCTGCTGTTGCCCTGATTTATGATCCGGATGCGGTCGAGGCAGCTGTCAAAGCAGGTGTCGGCCAAATGGTTGATTTGAATCTGGGTGGTCATACCCAGTCAGACATCATGGGAGAGCCGATTAACTGTCGTGCGTACGTCCGACTGATCCGAGACGGCCGCTATCAGAACAGAGGGCCGATGGAACGAGGTATGACAGTCAATCTGAAAAAAAGTGCCGTCGTTGAGATAGGTGGCATTTCGGTTATTATTGCGGCAAACCGGACGCAGCCCTATGATCTCGAGATCTTTTATGCGCACGGTATTGATCCAACCCGGCGAAAAATTCTTCTGCTGAAATCAACACACCACTACAAAGCCGCCTACGGTCCGATCGCCCGCCAGATGCTGTCTGTCGAGGTATCCGGCCTGATGCCCCAGAACCCGAAGCACCTATCGTACACAAAATGCCGGAGGCCGATTTATCCGCTCGATCCACTGGAAAACCGGCGTTGACTGGTCAATCGGCAGAGGCTTTAAGAATAACTTTGATCAAGACGTGTAACCTGCCTGATCATTGAAATTACAGTCGGTGGTAGTAATTGACAAGCTTGAAAAGCGGTGCGTATAATTAAATCAACAGCAAATTTTCGTTATTTGTCAGGTCTGTTTCGAAAAACAGACTCAATTGTGCAACAAGTCAACACACCTATTCACCCAAGGCCATTCGAGCCGGGAAAGGGGGGTCTTGTCACTCAATCTGCTTTCTGATAAACCCGAATTTTATTCAATGGATTTCTGTTGAATGATCGATTTGATGATCAACACTGAGAAAGGATTCAATAATCATGAACAGTAAAATGATGATCGGCTGGTCCGAAATTGATTTAACCCCGGATTGCCCCGTTTTTCTGGCCGGACAGTTTGCCGAGCGTATTTCGGAGTCTGTTGAAACCAAAATTTTCGCGACATCCATGGCTGTCGACACGGGATCTGAGCAAATGGTGATCTGTGCCTGTGATCTTGTTGCCATTGGTGAGGAGTTAACACTTGATGTCCGTGGTCGCATTAAAAACTCAATCGCTGATCTGGATCCAAATAAAGTAATCATTTCAGCAACCCACACCCATACAGCCATGCTGTATGCACGGCGCGGCGTTTCTTCCGGGGCGACACTCGAAGTGCTGAAAACGTATCTGCCGGCCGAAAAACAATACGTGACACAGGTGTCAGACAAGAACACGGATCATGTCATGAGTCCGGACGATGCCTATGAATACATCGCAGACCTGATCGTGAAAAGCATCACCGAAGCGTGGAACAACCGCAAAGCAGGCTATCTGATCAATGCGTTTGGCCGCGCGGTTGTCGGCCATTGCCGGCGTGTCGGTTACGACGATGGAACGGCCAGGATGTGGGGCGACTCGAATCTGGCTAACTTTGAAGCGCTCGAAGGTGGCAACGATTCCGGTGTTGAGCTGATGTATGTCTTTGATGATCAACAGCAGCTGACCGGTGTGGTTGCCAACATTGCCTGCCCGGCTCAGACGGTTCAACACCGTAAATTTATATCGGCAGACTACTGGGGCAAGACGCGTTTGCTCCTCCAGGAGCGTTTTGGTCCGGACATTCGTCTGCTGGCTCTCTGTGGGGCTGCCGGCGATCAGTGTCCTGTTGACATGATCCGCTGGGTTGAACCGAAATCACCTGTCAACGATCCGAATATTGAGCGCTCAAACGTCGTCCGCCGCAAAGCAGACCCGTCCATGTTCGACATCGAGGGGTCCTGGACAGCGGGACGCAGAGTATACAATGAAATCGTCAATGTCTATGAAACGTTGGATAAAGAGCCCCCGGCAGAAGAGCCAGTCTTTGAACATGTGATCGAGTGGGTGGACCTGCCGGTCCGTAAGGTGACGATGACCGAGTATCGCGAGGCGGACAAATTGCTCAAAGAATACATTCGCGATACCAACCGCGCGTTTGATTACAACGACAATGCCCAGATGCATCTGTATGCCGGAACCATTGCCCGCTATCAGTTTCAACAGACCCATCATCTGCATGCAACTGAAGTTCATGTAATCCGACTGGGCAATTTTGCCATTGCGACGAATCCATTTGAGCTTTTCCTCAATTACGGGAACCAGATCAAAGCGAGAAGTCTGGCAGAACAGACCTTTTTGATTCAACTGGCTTGCGGATCGATTGGTTATCTGCCGACCGCAAAAGCTGAATCCGGCAGCCATTATTCTGCTTATGTCAGCAGCGGCATCATCGGTCATCAGGGCGGCGATCTGCTGGTTCGCACAACACTGGATCGAATCAACAACCTGTTTCAGGAATAATCCGCAGGAATAATCCGTTCGTCCATCAAACGATCCACGAAAAGGATCAGAACGAAAAACAGCCCGCTCAGTTAACTGGGCGGGCTGTCGTCATTGTTTCTGACAGTATCGGCGACTATTACATGCTTCGAATATCTTCGAGGTCAAGAATCGCACCGTTCGCTTTAAGTGTGCGCCTTAACAACTGAATGTCGATAGACAGGGCTGTTTCAGCCTTGCAGTCCGCCAGTAAAGCGGCCGCAGTTCCGGCGGCTTCACCGGTCGCCATCGCTGTCGACATGATTCGCGTGGTTCCGTGCGCTTCGTGGCTGGCGGAAAGACAACGGCCGGCAACCAGGAGATTTTGTGCGCCTTTGGGAATCAACGCCCGATAGGGGATGCCGTAGGAGCCACCGTTTTTCAGAAAAACAAACTGGGTTTTGCCGCCGAGCGGATCGTGAATATCGATCGGATAAGAGCCGCGCGCAATGGTGTCCGCAAAATCACGGCACAGGACGACATCATCTTGGGTCAATATCGTTTCGCCGATGATGTTTCGTGATTCGCGGATCCCGATCTGAGGTGCCGCGTAAGCGATGATCGCCTGCTGAAAGCCAGGGATATTCTGACGCATGGCGGCGACCAGCTCGACCATGTGATGGCGCTCCTGCCACTCTGCCCGCACGAGATCATCGTTGACTGATCCATCGACACCTGTGACACGTGTGATGTTAAAAGAAACACAGCCTTCTCTGGCTGAAACAGCTGTAAATGTCAGAGAGCGGTCGTCCAGCCAGGGATGCATATGACCGGCAACATGGATGACGCCGGGCTGACTGGCGTCCAGCTTTGCCCCGCGGATCAAACGCGTGTGCCATTCATTCCAGCCGGAAAAACCGTGCTGTTCCTCCATTGCAGCGACCATCGCCTCGAGATCAACCTGGCAGAGTGTGAACATCAGGGAGGCATTCTGCATGCGTCCGTCCTGATTACCGCGCCTGAACGGAAATCCGGCAGCGGCTGCCAGGTCACCATCACCAGTCGCATCAATAAAAAAGTCGGCAGTCAACCATTGTTTACCATCCTTGTTGACGACTTCAATCTGCTTAATGGACTGGTCCTGAACGAGAACATCGGACAGAATGGTATGAAAGAGCGGTTTGACGCCTGCTTCGCTGAGTAAATCCATCGCTGCGACTTTATAGATCTCCGGATCGTATGGTGTGATGGCGAACTGGTATGGCTGCTCTTGACCGGAACGCCAGACGCCGCCCGTGCTGTGACCGGGTGTACCGCCGAGCGCAGCGATGCGGTCAACGAGATCCTGCGCTAATCCGGCGACAACCTGGTGGCCATCACCGGAAAAGAAAGCGAGAAACGGGATACCATGTGCGGCAACTCCGCCCGGAAAACCATATTTTTCAACCAGTAATGTTCTGGCACCTTGTCTGCCTGCGGCAGCCGCTGCCGTAACTCCGGCTGTACCTCCGCCGACCACTATGACATCCCATTTGTTTTTCTCTATCATTGTTCTCCTCCTGAAACTCAACAAATCCTGATTTTACACAGTTTTTTGCTTGAAATCTAAAATGCTATCATTCTTTGACCACACTAAATGTATACAAATTTTTTACAGGTTGATCAGCCACGACGCGTCAACGCGCGTGCCTTTTTTAAAAACCCATTGAACTGACCGCAAATCCGCTAACTGATCCAGCGGATTACCACGGACGACCAGGATATCTGCTTCCTGACCGGCGGCCAATGTACCTCTTTGGCCGGAAAGCCCGCAAATTTCCGCTGCGTTCGATGTTGCAGCGCGAAGACAGTCTATCACAGACAACCCGCACTGGTTAAGCATAATCAACTCAGTCACCACATCACCAACCGTGTCCGTACCACAGCCGATCGTGATACCATGCTCAGCTGCCAGACGAATGCTGTTCTGCAGCGGTTCCACAACCCGGTGTTGAATGAGATCAGCCAGTTCGCGGCTGCCGGACCGGCGCTCTCGCTCGGCAACTTCAGCAATACCGGAAAGTGTTGGAACGTAGTGAACCTTGCGGCGTTTCATGATATCGATCGCTTCATCATTGAGGTTTACACCGTGTTCAATACAATCAATGCCAGCGTGCAGTGCGTTCAGGATGGCACCGGAACCCATGGCGTGAACAGTCGTCTTTTTCCCCCGGTTATGTGCTTCCTGGACACCGGCCGTCAGTTCATCGAGACCCATCTCCACCCAGTCAGGATCTTCGTGCTCCGGCATGCCGCCGATTCCGCCGCTGCCCATAAACTTGACCAGATCGGCACCGGCCTTGATTTCGGCCCGCACAGCAGCGCGAACCGCATCCGGCCCATCAACTTCGACGGCACCCTGGTAACGATGCGTTTCGTGACCGCCGGTCGTCGCAATTCCGTAGCCGCAGGCGAGCATGGAAGGGCCGTTGATAATCTTGTCAGCGATCAACTGTTTAAAAGCGATATCCACCCGGCCTTTCGAGCCGCAGTTACGTAAAGTAGTGACACCGGACAGTAGTTCCCGCCAGGCGTTTTTGCAGGTCCAGACCATGCGCCGGGTATCTGGCGAATTTTCAATGGCAGGAGCTCCCATCCGGAAAGCCCCGGTCTGTCCTTTGATCGCGAGATGTCTGCGCTGGATATGCACATGCAGGTTGAACAAGCCCGGCAATAACGAACAGCCCGACCCATCCAGAATAACATCTGCATCAGGAAGCGGCAGGGATTCAATACCCGTCGCTTCAATGAGACCATCTGAAATCAAAAGCCAGGCGTTTTCAACTGGCTGACCGACAGCCGGATCAATCAATCGGATCTGTGTAATAAGCGTACGCATGGAAAATTACTCCTAACAGATTAAGCAGATGCCTTAACGATGTGAATCTCTTCCATTATAGGGGTCTGCCCGGTGAAAGAAAAGTATGAGACAGGTAAAATGATGACAGAAGGTTTCTACGGGAATCGAGAAAGCGGCACCGACAAGCGATTTGAAGGCGAAATCGGATATTTTCGAAAATATTCGAAAATATATGCAAAGTAATTGCGTGCTATATTATTCTGTGATAGAATGAACGCAGTTCTTGTGATAGTTGCACAATTCTTAGACCTTATCCACCCTTGATTTGAAGCTAATCTTCCTTATTGCTGTGAGGGAGTAGCTAATAAAAGATGAAAGAGAGAGAATGCGCCATGAAAAAAGTACTATCCCTGTTTCTTGCGATTTTCATGATTGTGGCTGTATTTGCAGGTTGCGATGGTTCAGAAACCACAGCTGCCCCGACCGATGGAACCACAACAAAAGGATCGGAAGGAACAACAACAACTGCGACAACAACAAAGGCACCTCCTGCTGAAGCGGAAGAAGTCTGGTTCTTCTCGTCGGTTGGAGCATATCAGAAAATACTCGAAGGCGAAGTTGCAAACTGGAACGACACAGTCGGTGCTGAAAAGGGTGTTTTCATTTTTATGGAAACCAACATTGACAACTACAGTACAGCATTCGATACGATGATTCAGTCGGGCACCTATCCCGATATCGCTGACATGTACGCCCGAGCCAATTATCTTGAAGCCGGTTATTTTACAGACCTGTATGAACTGGCGAAAGATTATCCGGAAGTTCAGACCACAATTGACCGCTGGGAACCATTCTTCGCACAGGGTGTTTCTCTGCGTGGAGACAAACTGGTCTGCATGCCACTAGAATATGTTCCGATTAAAATGGTTTATAACAAAGAGATCTTTGATGAATGCGGCATCACAGAGGCACCCCAATCCTGGGAAGACATCTACGATTATGCCAAAATCATCACAGAAAAAGGCGCTGGCGACTATTACGGATTTGCCTGGACATCGATGTGGACCGCTACTTTCCGTCGCTTCGTCTGCAAAGCCGGTGTTGCCTCCCTCGGCCGCGGCCAGTTTGACAACAATACGGCAACCTATGATTTTTCACCATACAAAGAGACAGTCGAGCTCATCGGCAGAATGTATCAGGAAGGCATGATGTTCCCGACACCGTTTGACCAGCACATCGACCCGATCCGTCAGCGTTTCTCTGAAGGACTGGTCGGTATGGAAATCGCTCCGGCATATGACTACTCGGTATACACCAAACAGTTCGTTGCCGATTTCGAATGGGTTGTCTGCGATGTTCCCGCCCTGGTTGGTTACGAACGTGAATTCAAGGGTGCTTCCCTGAACCGTGGTAATGTAACGATCACATCGTGGGTTGAAGAAGATCGTCTGCCTGCTACCGTTGAAGCATGGCTGTTCCTGAACAGTGATGGCCTCTATGAAACTCTGTTCGAGAACTCCGCTATTATCCCGCAGGATCCGGCGATCGCTGCCAAAGTTCTGGCTGAATCAGATGTTGATTTTGATCCGAACTGGATTCTGATGTCAGACGTCAAAAATTACACTGCTGAGCCGCCGCGTCCGGAATCACTCCTTACTCTGGAAGGCGACCCATATGAGACATTCTTCACCAACGTCATGACCGGTGATATCAACTGGGATGATGGCATTGAAGATCTGAACAAACGTTATAATGATGCTTACGCTCAGGCAAAAGCGGATGGTTTGATCAATACTGATATTTATGAGACGACCTATAACCCTGGTCCGTGGGAGTAAGAACCTGAATAGTTAAGTAAGATGCCAAATGAGTTACAGGCGGCATGGCAACGTGCCGCCTGTATATGCTTTTTATATCAATTTCAGTTGTAAGGATTCTATCATTTGACAAATCACCATTTTACTCCGTAATTCCAAGGATTTTATCTCAACGGAAGGTGGAATAACATTGATCACTACACCTACACCACATACCCTCAAAAGAAGAGAGTATCTTCAGTCGTATGCGATGATTGCAATTAGCGTGATTGGTCTGGCATTGCTGGTTATCTATCCGCTCGGATGGATCCTCCGCTTTAGCCTCTACCGTTATGACGGAATTTCCGAACCGATCTATGTTGGCATGAGTAATTTCATCAGAGCCTTCGGTGCGAACGGTGCACGCTACTGGCAAACGGTTAGAAATACATTTGTTTTCGCTTTTGGCAAACTGCTTGTTGAAATCCCGCTCGCATTGGTTCTGGCGTATATTGTTGCTGGAAAAATAAAAGGAAGAAGTTTTTTCAGAACGGTCTATTTTCTGCCGTCTATGCTCTCTGTTGCAGTAATGGGTATCATGTTCTATTACCTGTTTGGTTCGTACAGTGGAGCGATCAATGAAATTGTCAGAATGTTCGGCGGTGCTGGAAATACCCGCTGGTTCAGCAGCGGAACGCTGGCAATGATCGTTATCATGATTGCGTCCGTCTGGCAGAACTTCGGTATCAACATGTTGTTCTTTATGACCGGTCTGCAAAGTATTCCGGAAGAACTGTATGAGGCAGCCACCATAGACGGCGCCAATTCGGTTCAGCGCTTTTTCCGAATCACCATTCCGATGCTCGCACCGGTCAGCCAGATGGTCATTATGAACGCACTGCTCGGTTCTTTGAAAGTTGTCGATCTTGTTTTAGCGATGACCAACGGAGCGCCGAATTTCCAAACTGAGATGATGATGAGCTATGTTTACAAACTGTTCTTTGCATCTACGCAGTTGGGAACAGCAAATAATTTCGGGTATGGTGCGGCATTGAGTGTAATTACGGCGGTAATTCTGACTGTTGTGACATTGATCTATCTGCGTGTTACCCATAAGGGTAGCGAGATTCACGATTGAGGGGGAGAGCCACTATGAATAAAAAACAACACTGGAGTCAGGTTTTCCTCTATCTGTTTCTCATTGCAATTGTGGTCATTACACTTGTCCCGTTGCTTTATACTGTGTCAGCTTCGTTTAAACCCAACACAGAGATAATGCAGGGCGGTGCGCATCTGTGGCCAAAAGACCCCACGCTGCAGAACTATATTGATGCCTGGGAGATGGGTTCTTCAGGCGGCAGAGGTGTCAGCCGCAGAGCTGTCAACTTCGCTGATTATACGGTTAACTCTTTGATCATGTCGACGATCACAATGATCGGTACGCTGATTTTGACATCGATGACGGCTTACGCCTTTCAGAGAGGACAATTTCCAGGCCGACAATTTCTCTACTGGACCTTTTTGTCGACCATGTTCATATCGGCTGGATCTGTCACAATCTATCCAATCATCCAGCTGGCTGCAAAAGTTGATTTAAATAACCTTTATGGTGCTGCTATCGTTCAGGTTTTCTTGACAGGTGCTGCCAATCTGTTCCTGACAGTCGGCTATCTGCGGACGATCAGCAAAGAAATCGACGAATCAGCAAAGATTGACGGGTGTTCGTTCTTCCAGACCTATTTAAGAATTATTCTACCGCTGTCTAAACCTATTATGGCGACGATCGCTTTGATGAGCTTCCGTGCAGCCTGGAACGCCTACCTCATGCCGATGGTCTTTACACTTGGTAAAACATCACAGTATCCATTGACAGTCGGTATCGTGGCCCTGAAGAATTTCGGCGGTGAGGGCGCATCTCAGTATAATCTGCTGATGGCCGGCACCATGTTCTCCATCATGCCCATGATCACAATCTACCTGATCATGAATAAGTACTTTGTTTCCGGCATTACGGCTGGAGCAGTTAAAGGCTGATTCAGTTTAGGATTTCACCCGTTTAGTTTTTGGGAATTGAGTCAGATACAAAAACAAGATAGACACCCGGACTTTGTCAATGTTCAGTCCGGGTGTTTTTGTAATGGAGTGATTTTGTCAACTTTACAAAGATGACGTTCTGCTGATACAATCGGTGGGATAAAATGTATTTGTTTAATCAGACAATTATAAAGTGATGATACGTATTTAAGTCTTTGACCTGAAGGAAAGGAATCACCATGGAAAATTGGCTGCCACTTGTTTCCCTTATTTTTCTCATTGTTGCGATTGCGGCTGGTTTTATTACGAAAATCAATACCGGATTTATTGCTGTCGGACTCGCGCTCATACTCGGTCGAATGAGCGGAATTTCGGATGGTGAGATTGTCAGGGGCTTCAATTACTCTTTGTTTTTTACGTTGACGGGCGTGACTTTCCTGTTTAGCATTGCCCAGCATAACGGGACACTTGAACTGTTTGCTACAAAAGTCGTCGCCTTATTCAGCAAACGCGCTTATCTGATCCCGATTGTTATCTATTTACTGGCAGTTGTTTTGTCAGCCATCGGACCGGGAACAATTCCTGTCACAGCACTGATTGCTCCGATCGCCATTTCACTGGCGATCCAGATGCGTGTGGAACCGATCCGTCTGGCACCGTTTGGTATTCTCGGTGCCTGCGCCGGCGGATTCTCGCATATTGCCCCGACCGGTATCATCGGGATTACCGTTGCAGCAGATAATGGTATAACAGGCCTGAAATACTCGCTGGTGCTCGGCCTGGTTGTTGGTATGGGGCTTTACGCCCTGATGCTCTATTTCGCTTTCAAATGTTACAACATGAAGACGGCACTGCCAATGCGCCCGTCTGATCTGCCATCGTTCAGCAGAAACCAGTGGATCACACTGGCCGGTATTCTGGTGATGACGCTGCTGATTCTGTTATTCAAGGTCAATGTCGGATTGGCAGCCTTTATCGTCTCGATGGTTCTTTTACTGCTTCGCGTCGCGGACGAGCAGAAATCGCTGGCCGGCATTCCGCTCGGAACCTTATGGCTGGTTACCGGTGTTGGTGTTTTGATGAATCTGGTGCTTGAACTGGGCGGCATCGATCTTCTGGCCGGTCTTCTGGCCAAGCTGATGACACGGACGACAGCGGCTCCGATCATTTCTCTGACCAGTGGTATTTTATCCTGGTTCTCATCTACGTCCGGCGTTGTCCTGCCAACATTAATCCCGACTGTTCCCAACATCGCCCAGCAGGTCAGCGGCGTCAATATGGCGGAAATGGTTATCGCGATCAGTACAGGCTCACATGCAGCTGCTCTGAGTCCGCTGTCGACGCTCGGAGCCCTGGCAATCGCTGCTTATACCACCATGACGGATACGGACGCCAGAAAGCGCAACAAATTGTTCGGCCAGATGTTTATTGTATCAATCATCGGTGTTTTACTGATGGCTGTACTCTCCTGGACGGGGCTGTTCGGACTGATTGCCAGAAGTGTACCGATAACCTGATTTAATCCTGACTCACCGCATCTGCCTGGTTCGCTGCACCTGCGTAATATAGCCGATGAAAAACAGTAAAAAAGCCAATGCAACCGGTATGGCCGGCGGTAGAACCGGGTATCCGTAAAGGGCGGCCAGCGTCCATCCCTGAGGTAAATACTGCCCTAATTTTGTTATTAAAGGTTCAGTCAGCTGGAAGAAACAACCGCTTGCTATACCGAGAACAAGCAAAATCAGCAAACTGAAAAACAGCCGGATACAGTCATGCAACAAATTGAGCAACTGGCCGAGTCCAAGCATCAGCAGGAGGCAAACCGCCAGCAGACCCCATTCGTGTATTCGAATGGGTGATTGCATCAGGCAATACATAGCGACCGAATAAAGCATGATCTGAATCAGGCCCATCAGAAATAAGGTCAGGAGTGACAGGGCGTAATCGATGACCAGACCGTGGGGCGTTGCCATCAACCGGCGTCGAATCAAACTGCCGGATAGCAACAATGAACCCAATACCGCATAGATAGACAGAAAGAAAACTTCCATCGAATAATCAGATACGATGTAGGTGAGAGCCGGTTGCCTGACCGGTGCACCCGTGTAGATGATGTCCAGACGGGCCTGGTTTTGTGCGAATACCGATGCAGCCTCATCAAATTGCTGAGACAGATCATCCGGGATACTGAGTTCCAGAGAACGGTACCGGTCTTCAAGCTGGCTGAGAAATACGCGGCGCGTATGTTCTGGCAGCACTTCCGCGGCAACTGCTTCCGCAACAACTGTGGTGACGAGCGAACCCTCTGCCATACGATAAGACAGCAGCATTTCTTCGAGTGTTTCCAGTGAGCGGTCAAAGCCGGGCTGGATGGTCAAGATACCATCGATTGATTTTTGAACCAGTTTTCGATTGGCTTCGTCAGTTGTGGCGAGACTGACGTCCCAATTCAGTTCTCGTAGATTTTCGACAAGCATCTGGCTGGTCGCAGTCTGGTCGAGATCAATGACAGCTAATCTGATCTCTGCCTGTCTGTTGGCGCGATTCGCTGTCCCTGCAATCAAACCAAGCATCAGGGGCACAATCAGCAGCAGAATCATCAGGCCGCGTGCCGCGAATAACGTCTGCCATTTCAGTTTGAGCAGGACTAAAAATCGCATACTGAACCTCCAGCCTCAATCGATTGACGTTTCAGATGCCAGCTGAACGCGGACAAACCGGTTGCGGTAGCGGTAAAGAGAATGACAGCCGGAATGACAAAAGGAAGATGTCCTTGTCCCTGCAGAATCCGGTAAAAGGATTGAAAAGCCCAGTATACAGGCGTTATCTGGCCCATTTTTAATATATAGGAAGGTAGAAGCTGCTCAGGATAAATACAGCCTGAGCTAAGCATCATGGCCAGAATCATCAACCAGGCACCCAGCAGGATCGTCTGATCCGGCCTGGCGAAATTGGCAGCCGATTGCGCCAGCAAGGCCGAAATCCAGTACAATGCAAGAATCGTCAGGATAAATTGAAGGCGGTTCATCTCCGGATAAATCTTAAAAAGCCCGATAACCATTGGGATCAGTGTGCCAGTCAGCCAGAACAGGCCGCTGACCTGCCTGGCGATGACCGATTGCCACCAACTGACATTTGCGATGATGATCCGCTCACGAACGCCACTAGCCCGCTCTTGTTGAATCTGGGTTATCAGAAGCAGGCTAATGAGCAGGATGAACAACGACATGAGACTGCTGATGACGAAAGCAACAGTGTTGAGTTTGGCTGATTCATCGATCGACAAGACAGCACGGCGGCCGAAGACCAGAAAGGCGCCGCGCGACGCTGCCCGGTCCAGGATCTGAACAATTTCGTCGTTGTCATTATAGAGCGGCCTCAAATGAGCTGCGAAGGCAAAGTAATTAGCCTGAACCCCCTCGATGCTATTGGACATGTTATCCAGCATTCGGATGAACAGACTTGACTCGATCGGCTTCCGGTCATTCAGATGAACCATCAGGGGTGGCCGTTCTTCAGCGCGGAGGCTGATAGCGTAGAAATCATCAGGAATAACCAGGATCATCAACGACTCATTACGTTCCAGTCGATCA
This sequence comes from Clostridiaceae bacterium, assembly GCA_012729935.1. Lineage (GTDB taxonomy): Bacteria > Bacillota > Clostridia > Saccharofermentanales > UBA5734 > JAAYBY01. The sequence continues at coordinate 31,263 of JAAYBY010000139.1, forward strand.
GAGGCTGCAGGTAGTGATTCCACATAAACCTGATCGACTAGTTCCATTTCAGCAATTTGCTCGATTATTTTTTTGGATAACAAGGTCTTATCCTGATCGACAACGGAAAAGGACACCGGCTGGAATAACTCCGAGCTGTCCGGTTCAAAAGACGGCAGACCCCATAATAGGTAAGCAGACAGTATAAGCATGATGACAACAAACATAAGTGTACGGATATTGAGCATGGAGCGCATGTCAAAAACAATGAGCTGCCAGACTGTCCTCAGTTTACCAGCCATGAACACCCGCCTCGGCGATGACGCCGTCTTTCAGCGTGATAATCCGGTCACAGACGCTGGCGAGCTCCTGGTAATAGTGATTAACCATCAGGACAGTGCAGTTGTGGTCCTTCAGGCTGAGAATCGTCTTCAGGATTGCATCTCTGTTTTCTTCATCAATGCCCGCTGTCGGCTCATCCAACAGCAAAAGCCGGGGTAGTCCGATCAGACCGGCAGCCAGGTTGACCCGCCTGGCCATACCACCAGAACACCGGGCGACTTTCTTTTGGAGAAAGGATGTGACATGACTCATCTCTGCGGCCGAATCAACGGCTTCGCGCCTTTTTGTTCCGGTAAATCCTTTGATCGCTGCCCAGAAATGCAGGTTTTGACGAACGGTCAATTGAGGAGACAATGCCACTTGCTGTGGTACGAATCCGATCATCGAACGGTATTGAACCGGTTGGGTGATGGGAATCTGACAGAGCGATACAGAGCCCTGATCGGCAGGCAGAATGGATGCCAGGATATGGATCAGGGTTGTTTTACCGGCACCGTTGCTGCCGCAAATGCCGACAATCTGGGACGGAGAACAAGTAAAGGAAACGCCGTTCAGAACAGGTTCTTTCTGGTAGGCTTTGTGAACATTATCGACAACCAGCATGTGCTCTTGTACCGTCCGCATCTAGTTCATATCGAGGCCGAGTCGAGACAGAATGTCGAGCAGCTCATTCATGGCATCTTCTGTCAGCAGCCCCATCAGTGCCTCCTGATCATCAATCCGGACGAGGTTGCTGGTGTTGTACAGGGTGATCTCGGCATCTGCTGCAGACAGCTTTTCATATTCAATCGTCGCTGTCATGTAGCCCTCGACCCCGATATCGGCCGTGAAAACGCCATCCTCTTCTGATCCCCTGTAAATGATGTTTCCGGGCAGCTCTGCTGTGTCGTCGAGAATTTCAATGGACAGATCACCGAGCAGATAATCCTGATCATCGATCACGACGGCATCCAGATCCGTAAAAGATGCCTTCATGACGGGCTCTCCCTGGACACTCAATGACGCAACACCTGTTTTGAATTCATTATCCACGTCATACTCAGCCAGAAATGAGAACGATTCGGTTGAATCTTCGAATTCGATCAGCAAGCCTTCCTGTTTTTGATTGACTGGATGGTAATAGGTTAAGGTTGCTTCAGTTTCATCATCTTCGTCAAGGATATTGAGAAGTCGTCCCCGGATTTCTCCTTTTCCGTCCACATAGACTGTCTGAATCAGCGTGAACGCATCTTCCGGTTCGATTTCCGAACCGATTTCTTCGATGGCTTCATCAAAAAAGTTATCCCAGGTTTCCCGATCTGTTGCACCTTCAAAATAGCCGTCAACTTGCAGGCTCCCATAGAACTGATCGTATAAGTTGACATACAAATCGTAGATAGTCTCGTCATCACGAATCTGCTCCATCAAGGCCAGCAGCATCTTCTGCAGGCTCTCACTGGTGATCGTGATGGTGTAGGCACCATATGTTCCTGAAACCGCTCCGGCCTCAATGGTCTGCCGGCTTTCATAGGACGCTTCGTCGATGTGTTCCAGTATGATATCGATCAGCGCGTATACAGACTGCTCCATTTTCTTTTCATCAATGCCCAGATCGGTTGATGTCAATCCGGACAACAACGCGATTGGGGAGACCTCATCAGGCAGATCGAGCTCTACCATCGATAAGGTGCTCTGCAGTGACGCGTCATCGATGAGAATCCAGGAATCAAAAATGTCCTGCAAGCCGATAACCATCTGGTCATCTTCCATATAGAGCTCTAAGGTCAGCAAACGCTCATCGCCTGTCTGCAGATCGATAGCCGCATAGCTCATCGGGTCGTCTTCGTCACGATTGTACAAACTGGTTAAGCGGACAGACAGCGCGTCAAGCACATCGACCAGCATCGGATCCATCGTATCAGCCATGCCGGGCATATCCAGAGAAAGGCCGACGATGGCACCGCCCTTGATTTCATCTGATTCAATGTTGCCGATTCGTGCGAGATCCTCAATCCAATCAGAAGCATCAGACTTCATTGAGCTGGCTTCGACGGCCAGGTAGGCTTTTTTGGGACCGAGAATCAAGCGGCGGACCGAATCTCCGGCAAAGGCAAAAACGCCTACCGCTGCCAGGGCAACCACCAGAATAATAACCAGAGGAACCACCCATTTTTTGCGTTTTGGTTTTCCGTGCGGTGGTTGCTGCCAAGGCTGCTGGGGCGGCTGCTGCCAGTTTTGCACCGGTAACGGCGGCTGCCAGCTTTGCTGCTGGTAAACCGGCTGGGGTGGCTGATAAGCCGGTGGCGAGGGTGGCTGTTGTGCAACCGGTTGTCTAGACGGCAGGGTTGACGAACCACAGTTGCCGCAGAACAAGGCGCCTGGCTTTAAAGGCGTTTGGCAGACTGGACAATTAGACGATTCAGGAGTCTGGTCAGGCTTCGGCGCGTTCATGACTTTGGCACCGCAGCTCTGACAAAAAACGCTGTTCTCCTGAAGTTGTACACCACATTGTCTACAATGCATAATGAGCTCCTTTGCATATCCAGTTTGGGTGAGACGTGAGAGCATGTGTTTGTTCGATCACTAATCATCAATGATTCTGTGGGAATTATCCGGTGTTTTTGCATGGCGGAACGGTTATCTTTATCTTGATTATAAGCAAAGAAGGGGTTTGGTACAACAAAAAACAAAAAAACAAGCGGCCATTCCGACCGCTTGCCCGATTTTTACGATTCGATTGTGTGTCGTTTCAGGAACGGCTACTCGCCGACAATCTGAATGATGACTTCACGATCGCGTGCGCGTGTATGATCG
>JAAYBY010000140.1 GCA_012729935.1 Clostridiaceae bacterium
GACACCTATCGCTCATCAGGAGCCGGCGGCCAGCATGTTAATAAGACAGAATCAGCGATCCGTCTCACACATCTGCCGACTGGTGTTGTGGTTGCCTGTCAGGCTGAACGATCACAGATTCAGAACCGTGAAACGGCCATGAATATGCTTAAAGCTCGGTTGTTCGTGCTTGCCCGTGAAAAGCAGATGGATCGAATTGAAGATCTGAAGGGCGGCCAGATGGACATCGCCTGGGGCAGTCAAATCCGATCCTATGTCTTTTGTCCCTATACAATGGTTAAAGATCATCGGACAGGTTTCGAAACCACGGCTGTTGATGCTGTCATGAATGGCGATCTGGATGGGTTTATCAACGCATATCTGTCAGATAAAAGTGTTCAGAAATCGTGATTCTGAATTGAACCGCATTGACGCAGGAATGGCTGATTGCTAATATTTGTGTGTTGATAATGAATATATAGGAGGCCAATTTATGTCACATCAGGTTCTCATCGTCATGGGAAGTGATTCAGATTATCCGGTTTTAACTCCATGTCTGGATTTACTGGATACGTTCGATATCCAGTATCAAGTGCGAATCTGTTCAGCACATCGCAGCCCGCAAATGGCTGCTGATCTGGCCGTTCAGGCTGAATCCGCAGGATTTTCGGTGATTATTGCGGCAGCTGGACTGGCTGCTCATCTGCCAGGCGTTCTCGCCGCCTGGACGACACTTCCTGTTATTGGCGTTCCGATTGAAAGTGGTCCGCTGGCAGGACAGGATGCACTGTATGCCGTTGTCCAAATGCCGCCGGGTGTGCCGGTTGCCACAGTGGGGATCAATGGATCAGTCAACGCGGCAATACTGGCGGCCCAGATCATCGGTGTACATCATGATGATATCCGACGGCAATTGCATCAGTATAAGGCAACACTCAGGCAGTCTGTTTCGGACAGGCAGAAAAAAATTGATCAGATTTTAAACGACCGGCAGGTTAAAACAAAGCAATCTTTATCATGAAATCGGAGGTAGCACATCAGGTGTTTTACATCGCTGTCCTGGTTTCTGGAGGAGGCACCAATTTACAGTCACTGATTGACCAGATTCAGGATGGCCGGCTTGAAAATGTGGCCATATCCTGCGTTATCGCTTCTAGAGCCGATTGCTTTGCGATCAGACGTGCCGAAGAAGCGGGCATTCCTGTTCGGATCGTCAGCCGAAAAGACTTCAATAATCCAGTGGATTATGACACCGGCCTGCTCGAAGCGCTAAGACCTTTCCCGGTCGATCTCGTTGTTCTGGCAGGGTTTCTTTCTTTGCTGGGTCCACGCGTTATCCAGGCCTACCAACATCGGATCATCAACATCCATCCTTCATTGATCCCATCGTTTTGCGGACCTGGGTTTTTTGGAATCAAACCCCATGAGGCAGCATTATCTTATGGCGTTCGCATAACAGGTGCTACGGTTCATGTAGTTGATACAGAGTACGACCATGGACCGATTATTCTGCAAAAAGCAGTTTATGTGCGCCCCGATGACACGCCACAGACGCTTCAAAAGCGTGTGATGATCGAGGCCGAACAACAATTGTTGCCGGAAGCTGTTGCATTATTTGCAGCCGGACGAATTGAAATAAAAAATGGCCACGCAACCATTCGCAAAGGAGAGATGGAAAAATGAAACGAGCGTTGATCAGTGTCTCTGATAAAACAGGACTTATTGAACTGGCACAGACTTTATCAAAAAGCGGCTACGAACTGGTTTCAACAGGCGGAACAGCCGAACGTCTCCAGTCAGCGGGAATTTCGGTGACCCCGGTTTCCTCGGTAACCGGATTTCCAGAATGCCTTGACGGGCGAGTCAAGACCCTGCATCCGAAAATCCATGGTGGTATTCTGGCGATTCGTGATAATCCGGATCATATGCGTACACTTGTAGAATTGCAGATAGAACCGATCGATCTGCTGGTCATTAACCTTTATCCGTTTCGTGAAACGGTCATGAAAGAAGGTGTGACCCAGAATCAGTGTATCGAACAGATTGATATCGGAGGTCCGTCGATGCTGCGGGCAGCTGCGAAAAATTTTCACGATGTGACGGTACTGGTTGATCCGCAAGACTACGCGCGTATTCTAGCGGAAATCAGTCAGGATGGCTGTACCACACTACAGACCAGGCGATATCTGGCACGCAAGGTGTTTGAACATACTGCTTCTTACGATGCGATGATCGCTGAATATTTTAAAACTCTGACAAATGAAGATCCAGAGTCAGATCTTCTGACAATCGCGTACGAGCGGGTTGATACCTTGAGATACGGTGAGAATCCGCATCAGAAAGCTTCATTCTACCGTTCTGTATTACCATCGGAATTATCATTGTCGGAGGCTGAGCAGCTGAACGGCAAGGAGTTGTCTTACAATAATATCGCGGACACAGATGCTGCAGTTGCCCTGTTAAGAGAGTTTGAGGAACCAACTGTTGTAGCTGTCAAACATGCAAATCCGTGCGGTGTTGGTAGTGCAGGCTCACTCCTTGAAGCCTGGCAGAAGGCCTATGAAGCTGATTCAGTGTCCATCTACGGCGGTATTGTAGCGTTCAACCGAATTGTTGATCAAGCCGTCGCAGCGGCAACGCACGGCGTGTTTATTGAAGTAATGATTGCACCGGATTATACACCGGACGCGCTTGCCTTATTACAAAAACGAAAAAATTTGAGAGTTCTAAGACTTTCTGATGTCGCCAGGCCAATTGATCCGCACAAGCATGCAATCAAACACGTTTATGGCGGATTGCTTGTACAGAATGAGGATACAGTGGTTCTTGACTGGGAGACATGCCGAACGGTGACGCGTGAGCAGGTGAGTGACGATCAGATTGAAGACTTGATTTTTGCCATGAAAGTTGTTAAACACACAAAATCCAATGCGATCGTCCTGGCTAAAGATAAGCAGACAGTGGGCATCGGACCCGGACAGCCGAACCGGATCACCTCTGTTGAAATTGCAGTCAGGCGATCTGACGGCAAGGCAGAAGGTTCTGTCATGGCTTCAGACGCATTTTTCCCGTTTGATGATTGTGTGAGGGCGGCGGCACAGGCGGGTGTCCGGGCTGTCATTCATCCAGGTGGCTCAATTAGGGATCAGGAATCGATCGATGCCTGTGATGAGCTGGGTCTGGCGATGGTTTTCACTGGAATCAGGCATTTCAGACATTAATTGAAGGAGTCGTTCATGCGAATACTGATCATTGGCGGCGGTGGGCGGGAACATGCCATCGCATGGAAACTGGCGCAGAGCTCGCGTGTCAAACAATTGTACTGTGCCCCGGGTAATGCCGGGACTGCTTTGCTGGCTGAATCAGTACCCATCCAGGCAACAGATATCGAGTCAGTTAAGCGTTTCGCAGTACAAGAAAAAATAGACCTTGTCTTTGTGGCACCGGATGACCCGTTGGCCATGGGTATGGTCGATGAACTGAATTCAATCGGGATTCTGGCATTTGGTCCTGTTCGACAGGCAGCGCGAATCGAGTCAAGCAAGCATTATGCAAAAGACCTGATGAGCCGTTACAACATACCAACTGCTGATTATCGTGTTTTCAATCGTGTTGAAGATGCACTTGCCTATTGTCAGGAAGCGACACTACCGGTTGTGATCAAAGCGGACGGCCTTGCACTTGGCAAAGGTGTCGTTATTGCTGAAGATCGAGAGACAGCACGTGACACGATCCTTGAATTCATGTGTGGCGATCGCTTTGGTGTGGCTGGACATACGGTTGTCATTGAATCATTTTTAACAGGGCCTGAACTGACAGTATTGGCGTTCACAGACGGTAAGACTGTATCTCCGATGCTGACAGCGCGTGATCATAAGCAGGTTTTTGACGGGAACAAAGGCCCAAACACTGGTGGTATGGGTGCTGTATCGCCAGGGGCTGATATCAGCGACGATTTATGGCACGAAATGAGCCGCACGATCTTTCAGCCCACTGTCGATGCCATGCGTCAGGAAGGTAACCCGTTTAAAGGTGTGCTGTACTTTGGCCTGATGTTGACACCTGACGGCCCCAAGGTGATTGAATATAATGCACGTTTTGGTGATCCGGAAGCACAGGTGGTTTTGCCCCTGCTTAAAACGGATCTGGTAACGATCATCGAAGCAATCCTGCAAGAGCGGTTGTCAGAGCTGACCATTGAATGGCAACAGGCATCCAGCTGCTGTGTTGTCTTGGCTTCCGGCGGATACCCGGGAACTTACCAGACAGGTTACCCCATAGAAGGTCTGGAAAATTTGCCTCAGGACTGTTATGCCTTTCATGCCGGTACGCGCCTCGAAAATGGCGTCTGTGTCACCGGCGGCGGCCGGGTGCTGGGTGTGACGGCGACCGCCCCAACGCGTGAAGAGGCGATTGATCGAGCATATGAAGCTGTACAGCAGATACATTTTGAAGGCATGCATTTTCGAAAGGATATCGGGCGCGCAAAATGAAAATCGGGATCTGTGGCGGTACATATGACCCGCTTCATAACGGACACGAAGCGTTAATGCGAAGCGTACTGGCCGAAGGGCTGGTAGACCGGGTGATCGTCATACCGGCCGGGCAGCCGCCACATAAGCGCCAGAGTCGTGTATCGATGAGTCGATACCGCTACGAAATGGCGGCCTGTACGTTTTCCGATGAGCCGCGTATCATGGTTTCGGATATTGAGATAAAAAAGGACAGTCCTTCGTATACGCTGGATACAGCTGCTCAGCTGCAGGAACGCTTTCCGGATGATAGACTTGTTTTAATCTATGGATCAGATGTTCTCGTTGATATCAGGTCATGGCACCAGCCGCTCGAACTACTTGCCCGATGGCCGTTATTAATCGCAGATCGCGGAGGGCTTCAGGCTTCTGAAAGTCGTCGTATTGCAGCGGATTTGTCCAGAGACACGGGGGCGCAGATTGATTTTTTCCCAGCGCCGCAAATCGATCTTTCCTCAACCACCATACGCAACCTGGCTGCCGACAGCCAGCCACTTGCCAACTATGTC
>JAAYBY010000013.1 GCA_012729935.1 Clostridiaceae bacterium
TTATCAGCCAGTCCGGTGAAACGCTTGATACCTTGGCCGCCATGCGTGAAGCTAAAAAAAGAGGTGGACAAATTCTTGCCGTCGTCAATGTAGTCGGCAGCTCAATTGCCAGGGAGGCTGATCAGGTCCTATATACCGGTGCCGGTCCGGAGATTGCCGTTGCCTCATCGAAAGCTTATAACACACAGCTGGCTGCCTTGTACCTGATTGCGCTGCATCTGGCCAGCTGTCGCGGAATCCTGCCGCAGCAGACGCTTGCCATGTATCTGGACGCGTTGCTGAAAATACCTGAGCATCTGGCCAGTGTGTTATCGGCAAAAGATGAAATTCAGCGTTTTGCTTCTCAGCACTATAATCTAAAAAGCATCTTCTTCATTGGTAGAGGACTTGATTATGCTTTGGCGATGGAGGCTTCCTTAAAACTAAAAGAAATTTCCTATATTCATTCTGAAGCATATGCAGCGGGAGAGTTGAAACATGGAACGATTGCGTTGGTTGAAAAGGGGGTTCTTGTTGTCTGCCCGGTCACTCAGCCGGAGCTTGTCGATAAGACAATCAGCAATATCAGAGAAGTAAAAGCAAGAGGTGCAACTGTGCTTGGAATACTGACACCGGCCTGCCGTCGTGCGGCTGATGTTTGTGATACGGTTTTCTGGCTCCCTGATGTTTGTTCACTGTTCGCACCAATCGTGAGTGTGACACCAACACAGTTGTTTGCATATTATATGTCTGTTAATAAAGGTCTGGATGTCGATAAACCCAGAAATCTGGCAAAAAGCGTGACAGTGGAATAGGGAAGGAAGTAGACTAATCAACACATTACACATGTGTCTCATTATCTGCTGACAAATCCAGAATCTGAATCTCTGACTGTGTCAGTCGGGCAATCTCTTTGAGCTGTCCATGGTTCAACAGATTGGTGAACGTATAGGCGACGCCTTCTTTTTTAGCCCGGCCGGTTCTGCCGATCCGGTGGATGTAGCGTTCATTTTCCTCTGGCACATCGTAATTAAAAACAGCATCGACAGACTCAATGTCTAAGCCGCGTGACGCCACATCAGTCGCAACCAGAACACGAATCCGGTTCTTGCGAAAGGAACTGATAACCCGTTCTCGTTGAGACTGCCGTAAATCGCCATGGATGCAATCAGCGTTGCAGCCGGCTCTTTTCAGCTGTTGTGTAACAACTTGAACGGACCGTTTTGTGTTGCAGAAAACCAGTGCTTTTTTATAACCTTTGTCTTCAAGTAACTTGAGGATTATTTTTATCCGGTGTTGACCACTGGCTTCAATTGAATATTGCTTTATCTGTGGGCGATTCTGCTGTTCAGCTTCTACCGTTACTTCAATCACGTCTCGCTGATATATCCAGGAGATATCCATGACCGATCGTGATAAAGTTGCGGAGAACATGGCGATCTGAGATACATTTGGCATCAAATCCAGAATCTGGCGTACATCACGGACAAAGCCCATGTCAAGCATGCGATCGGCTTCATCGAGAATCACCGTATGAACCTGGCGCAAGTGCATCGTTTTTCGATGAAGATGATCCAGAAGCCGTCCCGGTGTTGCGATTACGATGTGTGGATGTTTATGTAATTGTGTGATCTGGAGGCTAATTGGCTGTCCGCCGTAGAGCGTTGCTATACGGATATCGGGCCGTGTTGAAGCAATCTGAATCATATCGTCAGTTATTTGGATAGCCAATTCTCGAGTGGGGGCCAGAATCAAAGCCTGTAACCCCTGGTCCGAGTCTTGAATGTGCTCAATAATCGGTATACCAAAAGCAACCGTCTTACCTGTTCCGGTTGGTGCTTTTGCAATGACATCACACCAGCGGAGCATGTGAGGAATTGTTTGTGTCTGAATGGCTGTAGGTTCTTCGAACCCCATTTTCTGAACAGCTTCTCGTGTTGTATCAGACAGCTGCAGTGAATCAAAGGATGACGTTATTGACATATGATTCCTTTCGTTGATAAATGATTCATGACTAAATATTATAGCATGAAAGCTGAAAAATCTCAAATGAAGCAGGATCGTAGACAGTGTCGTCATAACCAGATCCATCGTTCACAGAAGCGATTATCTCGTATGCGTATCGGTTTTGTCAGCAACGCGATTTATATCGATGCGTTGTAACTTTTAATATCAACCTCTTTTCACACCGGTTATATCAGGCTCAATTCAATATGTTCATCAATTTGTACAAAAATGTAACGAAAGATACAAAATTAATGTAAAAAATAACCAAAAAAGTGTTGACAAAGATTTTAACGCCTGTTATACTTAAGTCAGGTTCCAGGGAATACCTAGTGAGGTAAGACCTAACGTTAACCGCCACATCTACGATGTGGAACGCGAAAGAGTTGATGAGGTTCACGAAAGTGAAAGGATTTGCTCTTCGGACAGGTGAATATCATTGATGGAAACGCTATTGACCGGTTTTTCTGGAAAGAGCAGTCCTGAAAATGAAAATTTAGTTGTTTGATGATACTTTCGCAAAAAGGGTGATCGGTAAGGTGCAAACCAAAGAGGGTTCGCTGGAACCGCTTTTTTATGCCATCAATCAGGATTCGATTTCAGCAATGTACGGTAAATTCCGCCCTTGTTCTTGGATGTCCATGCCATAACCGACTAATCGCATTTTTGTTATCTCAAACCCTGAATAGGCAACAGGTACGTTGATCAATTGCTCAGACGGATTATAGAGCAAGGTACATACGTTGATGCTGGCCGGCATGCGGGTTTGGAGCGTCTGAACCAGGTAGCCGGTTGTGAGACCTGTTCTGATAATGTCCTCAACAAGAATAACATGTTTACCGGTTATTTCGAGATCGAGATCTTTCGTGATCCGGACAATTCCCTTTTGATTGGTTGAAGTCGGATAAGTGCCAATCGAAATAAAATCAAGCTGCACAGGCAGATCGATAGCGCGAGTCAGATCAGCGAAAAAATAGAGAGATCCCTTTAAGACACTGATAAGAATTAATTCCTTACCGGCGTAATCGTGACTGATTGCCTGACCGAGGTCGTGCACTCGTTTGTTGATGCGTTCTGAAGAAAACTGGATTCGATCACTTGGCGGCCATTTCATTCAACACACCTCTATGAGCTGAATCGCTGAATCAGCGATTCAAAATCTTTTTTGTACACAATTTTAACGTTTACGCCGGGATATAATTCCTGAAGGCGTTTTGCTTTTTTGTTTTTCTGGGTAACATACTTTTGATTCATCGTCGTCAGCTCCAGATATGTGTTAAATCGAGGGAGATAAAAATCAGGGCTAAAAGCAAGCGTCACATTTCCTTCGGCATCCCATTCAATCGGGAATGTACGTGGTTCGTAGACCCAGTCAATTTGATACATGTCCAATATCCGGGCGAACTCCTCTTCAGATTCATTCTTGAATACTTTCTCGTTCGGCTTGTTTTGGATGATGAGCGGCCGGTCCGGATGACTGGCCATGTGGTTTTCCAGTACCTCTTCGTGCCGTCGATGGATCTCATGTTCTTTTTGCAGCGCGAGAATCGATGCCACGCTTGATTCAATCGACATATTTGCGGTATTGATAATCATGTCGTAAAGACTGTTATTGGATAAATCAGTGCTAAAAAGAATCGAGACAAAGCGTTTATGTTTACGATCCGCCGTTTGAAGTATACGCATAGCATCTGTCTCTGCTACGTGATAACTCTCGAGGACCCTGCTGATTCGCACAGACTCTGGTGCTTCAATTCGCAGATGAATCGCCCCCGGACAATCGGCAAAAATGATCTGAGAGCCAAATCCAACGCAAACAGCGTTACTTTCCCGAGTCAGCGACTTAACCGAATCGACCAGTATTGAACGGTATGTTTGTCCGTCTTCAGACATGTTCAGAAAAAAACGAGCGCTTTCCTGAAGCAGCTGGTACGTTTGTTTGGAAACAATCGGTTTGAAACAGCGATTGAGAACTGTATCACGTGTAATGAGTGTCCAACCTAGTTTTTCAGCAACTGATTCGGCAATCTCGTCGCCAAAACTTGCCATTTGACGAGAAAGGGTTATTACCGCCAACCAAAACCCTCCGTTCATTTTGTCAGAATAAATCGTTAGCTTTATTATAGCATAGAGCAAAGATCAGCTTATACTTGTTGACAAGGTTCAATCTCAAACGTTATGGTTGCTGTATGGAGTGATCGTATGAACGATAAGCAGAGGAGACATATATGGCAAAACAAACAGGTGTGCGAAAAAGCGGTTTATTGATGCCTGTTTTCTCATTGCCAAATAAATATGGGATCGGTGATTTCGGTTCTGCAGCCGATCAGTTTCTTTCGATACTGACAGCATGTGGTTTTCATAGTTGGCAGTTACTGCCGCTAACACCGGTTGGATCAGGTTATTCGCCCTATCAGAGCGAGTCTGCTTATGCGGGGAATTTTATGTATATCAGCCCGGAGATACTGGTAGAAGCAGGTCTTGTCACACCGGCGGAATGTCTTGCGGCTGGTTATGCTGGAGACAGTACACATGTTGATTATGCATGGGTTCGAGACAGACGCACGGACCTCCTGCAACAGGCCTATAGTCGGATCGATGCTTCGTATCGCTCAGAAATGGCAGCATATGCTGAACGCGAATCAGACTGGCTGGATGACTATGCTGCCTTTGCGGTCATCAGGCAGCAGAAAAATGGAAAACCCTGGTGGGGATGGGATGAAAAGAACTTGTCTCTTGCGGACCCGGAAGCAGTGGCTGATTTTTGTCGGCAGCACAAACAGGACGTTGACTACATCCGCTTTCTTGCGTATGAATTTTCACGACAGTGGCATCTCTTGAAAGAAAAAGCGAATAAGCACGGTATTGAGTTAATTGGAGACATTCCGATTTACGTCGCTGCAGACAGTGCAGATGTTTGGGCAAACAGGCGGTTTTTTAAGATCTCTGAAGATCAGAGACTGACGCATGTTGCAGGTGTTCCGCCCGACTATTTTTCACCTGATGGCCAGAAATGGGGCAATCCGCTTTATGATTGGCACGCCCTCAAGGAAGACAACTATACCTGGTGGATTCGCAGAATCCAGGCAGGACTTAAAAACTTTGATTGTGTCCGAATTGATCATTTTCGCGGGTTCGAACGATATTTCGCGATTCCAAGCGAAGCAGAGACAGCAAAAGAGGGTCAATGGGTTCAAGGGCCGGGTCATGACTTGTTTAATACCATTTTCAGAGCTTTACCAGATGCTTCAATTATTGCTGAAGACCTGGGTGAAATCGATGATGCAGTCAGGCGTTTTCTTGAACAAACCGGGTTGCCGGGTATGAATGTTCTGCAGTTCTCCTTTGATTTATATGGATCCGAGCGCGATCGCCCGCATCGATATTTAGAAAATTCTGTAGCCTATAGCGGTACGCATGACAACACGACACTGAACGGTTGGCTCAGGGATCTTGACGATCAACAACGGCAATTGGTTACGGATTATTGTGGCGGAGCAGACCGAAAAAGCTTGTTGCGCTGCCTATGGCAGACTCATGCCGAACGGGTCATCATTCCCGTTCAGGATTGTCTGGGCTTAGGAAATGATGCGCGAATCAACACACCCGGAACAATCGGGGGAAATTGGTGTTTCCGATTCACTGAATCACAGCTGGATGCGATCGATCACGACTATTTCTTGCGACTGAACCAGTTGTTTGGCCGATTTTTCATTTCAGGTGACTGATTATGTATGTTTCGACTCCATGATGCTGATGAAGACCTGAACCAGATTCGGGTCAAATTGGGTGCCTGAGCAACGAATAATTTCTGACAGGGCATCGTGACGACTTTGCGCTTCCTTATAGGGCCGATGATGGGTGATCACATCATAGGCGTCGACAATCGACAGCATACGGGATAGTATTGGTATTTTTTCACCCTTAAGCCCATCAGGATAGCCTGAGCCATCCCAGTGCTCGTGATGATGCAGAATCAAGGTGGCAATACCTGAAAGCTCGGGTGTTGATTTTGCAATATTATAGCCTTTTTCAGGATGCTTTTTCATAATCTCCCATTCCTCATCATTGAGTCTTGATGGTTTCTTGAGGATCTGGTCAGGGATACCGATTTTTCCCATGTCATGAAGAACAGCAAGCAAGCTCAATTCTTCCAGATCATCGACAGACAGATTGATCGCTCGTCCGAATGATTGAGCAATATCGACCATGCGGCTGGCATGTTCTTCAGTTTCATAACTCTTCTCATAGATCATTTTCTTGATGGACTGCAGAATCGCATTTCTGGCACTTTTACCCTCCATTAGTTTATGGCGATACATCCTGTCTTCTGCCAGTTTCAACAATTGCTCAAGATCATTTGACCCATCCGTATTGGTCGCGAAACCAAGTGCCAGGCTGGGTTTGATCGGACTGGGTTCTGTGTTTTCGCAAAGCAGAAGAATGCGCTCCCGAATGCCCATTGCGGTTTCTTCATCGGTTTTCGGTAAAATGACCGCGAATTCATCACCGCCCCAGCGGGCGACAATGTCTTCCTGGCGCGTAACCTTTTTTAAAATCTGGGCAATGGTGATCAGCAGCCGGTCGCCTTCAAGATGCCCGAAAATATCATTGGTAATCTTTAATCCGTTACAGTCACCGAGTACAAGTGTGATTGGATACTGTCGTTTTGTGTTCAGTCTTGTCAGCTCTTCCTCGAAAAAAGTTCGATTGAATAAGCCGGTCAGGTTATCGTGATAGCTGATGTATCTGATCTCATCTACTTTCTGTTTTTCCAGCGTTATATCGCGAAAAACGATCACGTTCCCGTAAACCGTTCCGTTTTGATCTTCAATCGCTGAGCTGGTAACGGAAATGTAGTACTGCATGCCATTTCGCGACCAGAGACGAATCGCTTTTTCAGGTTCAGCTGGTGAGCTGTTTTCGGTTTTCAGAATCGTATCATCGAAATCCAGGACATTCTGACTGGTTTTCATGATTTGAGTCAGAGGCTGGTTGATTGCTTCAGTCAATGACCATCCGGTCATGTTTTCGGCTGAGGGATTCATGTTGATCACCAGACCATCTATGTCAGTCGTGATCACCGCGTCAACGATTGAGCGTATGGTCGTTGACAATCGTTTTTCGTTAATTAAAATATTGAGTTCATGCTCTTTTCGAATCAATGCGCTGATGAAAATTTCCCCGATGACGCGGATTAGATTGATGTCCTTTTCCAACCAGCTGCTTTGATACTTCTCGACTGAAAAGTGAAAAAATCCCAGACGTTCATTGTCAATGATAATCGGAATTGAGACGGTCTCGAAATCATCAGCACTTTTGTCAGACAGTCGGACATTCTGTTTCATGTCCTGTCGAACATGATATCGCGTATGATTTGACACAGCGCTGGACTGGAAAATTTCCACTGTGCTTTCGACCGCATTTTCAAATATACCAACTTTTGAAAGGACTTCCATGATTGTGTCGTCAATCTTTTCTGCCTGGACGGACACCAGTTTTTTGGATATCGATGAGATCATCTGTTCCATGCTCAGACGATGCTGCAATGCCTCTTCGACAGATACGAGGTCTGAGATATCGATGGCCATCAATGTGCTTCCCTGAACGGTGCCCGATTCATCAATCGACGGCCAGATGGTGAAGCGCAGTGCGATTGATGTTTCACCTCGAGGCTGCATGACGAGATCGACCTGACGGGGTAGACCGTCAGAAAGACGACTGAGTATGTCGACCAGAATCGACTGGTGTTGGTGACTCACGTAGCTGAGAAAGGATTTTTCAAGCATATGCATCAGATCTTCGTGCAGCTTCTGTGCCGAAGTCTGGTCGACATACAGAATTCGGTGCTGTTTATCCAGACACCAGACCATGCTTTGATGAAGTGATCGGATCATCGGTTTCTCAATGTCGTTATGCGTTTGGCTTCCATCGTGCGCGATGACCAGAATGACCAGCGGATCGCCGGTTTGGATCAATGAAACGGCCGGATCGATAATGAGTTCACGAAAGCTGCTGTCTGCAACTTGAATGCGATAGCGATCAGTTGAACTGGTTTGCGGCTGGATCGCTTTTGTAAAACGATCACGTGCTTTTATCCGGTCATCAGGCGTCAGGATATCAAAAAAATTCCGGCCGCGTAAAAGTGATTTTTTCGCGTAGCCAAATATCGCCATGATCTGATCATTCAATGCAATAATATTTCCTTGCAGAGACAGGATCGCAGCAACATCCGGGCGAAGGCTGAATAACAACTGTAAAAAGGGCTGATCATCAGCTAATCGACCATCACTGTCAGGTCGTAAAAAGGAATCTCTGAGCTGTTCGCGCTCGCGTTTGATACCTTCTGTGATCAGAACGCCGAGAATTGACTCCATTTCGGGATCACGATTAATCTGATCAGCGACTGCATGACAATAAAGCCGCTTGTCTGAAAGACCATGCAGAACAGATTCCTGATGATGAAGCTTTTGCTCAAGCTGTTGAGTTTGTCGCGACAACAGTTCGTTGTCTGAGATAAGACTGGCCTGCATTGAATGTGAACGTCCGATTGAATAATAGATGATTAATGACGAGACGGGATGCATGAGCCAAAACGCAGCCGCAGTAAGATCCGAAAGTGATATCAGATCGAATATTTCGGGAGATAAAAAAGACAGCTGACTGAAGAACAGGCGCCACATACTGAATAAACCGATCGGGATACTGGCCGTCAAGCCGATCGCCACCGGGAATGAGGTGCTGGTGAAGATAATGAAAAGAAGACCGACGATAGATAACCAAACCTCAGACATCTGCCAGTTGAACCAGGCTGCTATGGCATACATACAAAGCAGCAGCACTGCTGCAACGATATTTTTAAATCGGATAGCCTGGATTTTATCGATCATGATGTACCTGTCAATCTGTCAAAATTTTTGAGGTAAGAGGATCACTCGAAAAATATCCGATTATTCATACTCGAAAAATCAAGTTGATTATACCACAGCAAAAAATATTTTGTAGAAAAATATGATAATATATTCATGTCAACTTCAGGTCACAGAAAATTTATGGTTGGTAAAGTGCGCTTGCTTGGCGCTTTAAATTGTGACCAATCCTCTGATATAAGTAAAAGAAAGATTGAGGTGGACCCATGACAATGAACTTTTGCCGGAACTGCGGAAAACCTTTGACACCCGGTACCCGCTTTTGTATGAATTGCGGAACTCCGATTGATGTGCAATCGCCACAATCATCTTCATCCCCGGTCTCACAGCCAGTCATGCAGACCAGATCAGCTGCCAGAAAAAAACCGGTCTGGATCGGAATCGCAATCGGACTGCTTCTGATTCTTTTCGGCATACGCATGCCTCTGGCGATGCTATTCGGCGAGCAGACATCTGCTCGTGTTACATCCGTCAACAGAAGAATCGATCGGTCATCCGACCAGATGGAATACAATTTTGATATCAACTATCAATTTCTGACGAATAGCGGAAAAACGGTATCAGGATCATATACAATATCAA
>JAAYBY010000141.1 GCA_012729935.1 Clostridiaceae bacterium
AACAATTCACCATCATGCAGCAGATAGGCCCGACAGTCGCCGACATGCGCGATGATAATCTGACCCGGAATTAATACAGCAGTCGTCAGGGTTGTCCCCATTCCTTCATTTTCCTGGTCAGCCAGTGAGCTTAGATAGACTTTGACATTGGCCTTTTCAAAAACAGTCGTCAGTTTTTCCTTCCACTGTTCTGGTTCAGAAATCGAGCCAGATGACAGAACTGGCTGCAGGTGTGACGATACATAGTCAACTGCAACACGGCTGGCGAGTTCTCCGCGGCGGTGTCCTCCCATGCCGTCTGCAATAATCAGCGCACAGGGATGTCCATCACCCTGCTGGAGAATGATGGCAAAGTCCTCATTTTTGGATCGTATCAATCCAGTATGTGTTGCTGAACCGGTTTCTACTGTATCCCGCATGCTTCCTTCCTTCTTCTCAGCTGACCACAGGCGGCCATGATGTCCGCGCCAAGTTCCCTGCGGACTGTCGCGTTGATCCCAGATCGGACCAGCACGTCTTGAAATTGCTGAACAGCCGACGGTTGGCTTCTTTGGTAACAACCGCCGGAAAATTCGTTCGCCGGAATCAGGTTGACATGACAGAGCATGCCACGCAGTCTGCCTGCAAGCTCTCTGGCATGTTCAGGTCGATCATTAATGCCGTCAAACAGAGCATACTCGAATGTAATGCGCCTGCCTGTCTGCTGTGTATGAGCCCTGCAGGCCGCTAGAAGATCGTCATAGCGATACCGTTTGGCAACCGGCATGAGCTGCTGCCTGATCGAATCGTTCGGTGCATGCAGCGACACGGACAGTGTCACCGGCAGGCCTTCTCTGGTGAATTCTATCATCTTGGGAACCAGTCCGCAAGTTGATATGGAGATATGGCGCATGCTGATATTGAGCCCTGCTGGATCATTGACGCGGTGAAGGAACGCGACGACGGCATCGTAATTCTCAAATGGCTCACCGATGCCCATTAACGTGACATGACCAATCCGGGCGTTGCAGTCCCTGGCAATCAGGCTGACTTGTGCCAGCATCTCTCCGGTTGTCAGATTACGCCCGAATCCTGCATCGGCAGATGCACAGAACGTACAACCCATCCGGCAGCCTGCCTGCGTCGACAAACAGACTGAGCGGCCAAAGCGGTAGTGCATCAGAACACTTTCTATCCGGTTGCCGTCTGACAGCCGGAACACGTATTTGGCCGTTTCGTCAATGGCTGAAACATATTTCTCTTCCAGTTCCAGCGAAGGAAATGTAAACTGCTCAGCCAGACGGGCCCGGATTGACTGAGGCAGATCGGTCAGCTCATCAACATCCGAGACACCGCGACTGGCCCAGGCTGCGATCTGTCTGGCTCTGTATGCAGGCAGTTCTTCCTGGTCAGCCCATACCAGCCAGTCGGGCAGTGTTTGGTCGTAAAATGATGTTTTCATGCAGTCGTCCTTTCCTTGCGCAGCCGTGCGATAAAAAAACCGTCGGTCGCGTGGCGATGTGGCAGCAGCTGAATAGAGCCGGTTCGAGCTTCCTCGAATAGATTTGTTTTTTCCAGCAAAGAAGGCGGCAGGTCATCAAGCAGCGATTCAAGTTGAAAGCTGCCCTGCCAGCGATTGAGAAAAGCCTTGATCTGATCGATGTTTTCAGCAGGATTAATCGTACAGGTGCTGTAGATTATCACCCCGCCAGGTTTGACCAGACCGGCTGCCCGGTCCAGAATGGCGGCTTGCAGGGGTTCGAATTCGCGCATTCTCTGATAGGTCATCGTCAGGCGGATCTCCGGTTTGCGGCCAAGAAGGCCAAGTCCGCTGCAGGGGACATCTGCCAGAACCAGATCTGCCTGACCGGTCCAGTTTATCAGGCAGTCATCGCTGGCCTGGTCGGCCAGGGGAACGGCATTGGCCTGAAAACACTGAATGGAATCGGCCAGTCCCAGCCGGGCAGCCTGGTCGGCGATCAACTTCAGCCGTCCGGCATGAATATCAAACGCCAGAAATTGTGCGCGATTGTCCAGCTTCTCGGCCAGATGACAGATTTTACCGCCGGGTGCGGCACAAAGATCTATGATCAGACTATCCGGCTGCGGTCTGGCCGCGTACGCAACCAGCATTGCCGCTTCATTCTGAACGGATATCCAGCCATCCTGATACGCGCTGAGTTGTGCGATCGGCTGCCCGTTCAGCTGTATGGACAGAGCTTCCGGACAATACCGTCCGGGTACGGCCTCGATTCCTTGTTCAGATAATGCCCGAAGCAGCGTTTCCTGATCAGTCTTCAGAGGATTGATACGAACCGTAACCGCTGTGTCTGCCCGGAGAAAAGCCGCCCCTAACGCCAGAGCCTCCTTTTCGCCGTACCATTTTCTGAGGCATCCATACAATTCCGGTTTGATGCCGGTCTGCAATGGACCGTCTGACGGTGGTATGGTGACCGGCTGGCGAGTCAGTTTTCTCAACACGGCATTGACAAAACCCGTTGCGCTTCGGCCGGAAAAAAGATAGGTCAAGCGGACAGACTGATCTATGGCGGCAGATTGCGGAATACTTCGTGACCAGATCAGCTGCCAGACACCCATACGCAGAATCACGCGAACCCAGGGATCCAGCCGATCGATCGGGCGGTCGCTGATCTGGCCGATCACCCAGTCAATGGTATAGGTCCGGCTCAGTGTTTCGTATATCAATGCGGTCGCAAAGCGACGATCAAGTGACGACAGCCGCGGATCATCCAGCTGCTGCCGGATGCTCAGGTTGGCATACGCTTGATTTTCATAAACGGCATAGAGAACCTGCGCAGCGGTCTGACGCGCAAAATCAGGCTGGCGGCTGTGAACGGAATAATTCCTGTTGTGCTTCTGTTCAGCGGCGCCGGCCATTTCGACCTCTAGCGAGCAGTATCAGACGAAGCAGACTGACAAAAGCCATGAATGCTGACGCGACATAGGTCATCGCTGCAGCGCGAAGTACTTTTTTGGCACCTGTCAGTTCATCGGCTGTCAGCATTCCCTGCTCTT
>JAAYBY010000142.1 GCA_012729935.1 Clostridiaceae bacterium
CGTCACTGCACCAACCCAGGGACCGGCTAGAATAGCGGTCAACATGGTGCCGATGGTGTCCAGATAGACGGGTAGCTTAAGCAATGATGCAAGCTGGCCACCAACGAAGTTGATCGCCACTCCGATCGGAATGAACAGAAGAGCGAGCATGTTGAAATCGGTTTTGATTGAATACTTGCGTTCGAGTGCCATTTGGATATTACCTCCTTTTATATATGTCCAACACGGTCATGTGTTGAATCCGAATGAAGTGCATATGCTTCCTGCATACGCCGTTTTCGATGGAGAACAGCCATTACTGCAGCCATTACAACGCACAGCGCCGCAATGATCCAGTAGGCGCCACGGGGATCTCCGGATGTCACGAACATGCCAATCATCGGCTGGAATAAGACACCGCCAAGTCCGGCGGAAAAAATCATCAGTGAGAAGGCCGGCGCTGAATTTTCCGGGAACAATTGGCCGCCAATCAATGCCAGGCCGGCATAAACCGGAGCAAAACCGATTCCGACAAGCACAACCGACATCAGTTTGAGCCAGATACCAGGCAAAAGCACGAGGAGCGCACAGCCAGCTGCAACCAGCAAGAAACAGGGTGCCATGATTGAGCTGGCTGATTTAAACCGGCTTCCAATCAGCCTGCCGACAATGCTGGAAAGCCAGTAAACCGATAAGGAAAGTGCCGTATAGCCGGAGATACCGACATAGTCATAGTAAGTCCCGATCCAGTAGGTCAGTGCTGTTTCTGAACCGACATGGAGAAACATACCTGTCATGTAAAGCACCATCCTGCCATCTTTCAGGAATCTCAGAAAAGCCAGCCCGTTCTGAGGTTCTGCCTGCACAGCAACTGTGTCCATTCGTTTATTCGTCAGATAAAACAGCGCTGATCCGGCATAGACAGCCGCTGCTATTACGTAGAGTGGACGATATTGATCTTGTTTGAGCAGGGCTGCCAGCAATAAAGGCGTCAGCACTGCTCCGGCACTAAACAATGCTTGAAGGAAATTAAGAAAGCGATTGGCGTTTTGACCATTGTTGTCGGCGACCAGGGACATAGCAATACTCTCATAGCCACCGATCCCCGTTCCGTAGATAAAAAAGCCGAGTGTGACAAGCGGAATAGTCTGCGACGAAAGAATGATCACGGATCCAAGGGATACGAGTACTGCCGTTAGAAAGGCCGCCTTCCGCTTTCCTGCCCTGCTGGCTAGTTCTCCTGCAAACAGAACAGCAGCCATTGATCCGCCGTACAAGGCACTGATCATAAATCCCATTTGCGGGCCGCTTGCGTCTAGATGAAGAGAGATATTTTGAACAAGACTCTGATTAGCAGCAAAAAAACAGCCCATCAGGGTAAACACTATAATGGAGACAGCATTGAACTTCTTATCTTTAATCAACAGCTCATTATTAGCTCCGTTATTTAATGCCGTGATTATACCACTCAAACCTTTATATATCAACATTTTATCGTCTTTGAAAAAGACTGAACCTGACATTGTAATTTCATATTTAGTATGATACTTTATTTTTAACACAGATTTTTTCAGGAGTATTTCATGTTAAGACAGCGATTGATTATTGATACCGATTGTGGTTCAGACGACGCCATGGCGATCGCGATGGCGTTCAATGACGAGGCATACGAAATTCTTTTTTTTACCATTTGTGCTGGTAATGTATCCGCCGAACAGGCCGCTGCCAATACGTTGACGACAATCGAAAAATCAGGTCGTTATGAACCACCCGTTTACATGGGGGTATCACTTCCGCTGGTGAGGCCGCTGGTCTGTGCGCACGAAACACATGGCACGGATGGCATGGGCGATATAGGACTGGTTCCCAGCCGATTGAAAACGACACCCGGCAATGGAATTATCAAAATGCTGGAAGCGCTGGAACAGGAACCTGACCAAAGTTTAGAAATTGTGGCGTTGGGACCCTTGACCAATCTGGCCGTAGCCGTTCGTATGGCACCGAAAATCATGCGGCGTGTCAAACGCATTTCGATCATGGGCAGTGCCGGTCTGGGCACAGGTAATGTGACGCCGGTTGCCGAATTCAATATCTGGCAGGATCCTGAAGCGGCTAAAATTGTTCTCGAGTCCGGATTACCGCTTATGTTGGTGGGATGGGACGCATGCCTCGACGATGCCATGCTGACAGCAAGCGATATCGAGCGAATTCAGAATAGCGGAGATCTGGGTCGGTTCGCAATTGAATGCAATCGCGTACTTCTGGAAATGAACAAGGATCGCTTCGGCGTTCCCTGCCTTGATATGGCTGACCCTGCCGCAATGGCCGCCGCACTTTACCCCCCATGCATTGATGTCTGCGATGCGTATTACTGCTCGGTTGACACCAGCTGCGGGATCAGCGCTGGTGCAGTACACGTTGACATTTATCATTTTTCCGGCAAGGAGCCTAACGTACTGGTATGTTCCAGACTGAAGAGTGATCTCTTCAAGCAGTATCTGTTCAGGACTCTAGGTGCAGAAGAGACATGATTTTTTCCGGTTCTGCGGCAAACAGGCCGATCATTGGCAAACGAATACCCTGCTCATGAAGTATGCTTGCCAATTCATCCATCATAATGCCCCTGCCTTTGCCAAGTCTGGCCGAGGATATGGTATCAGCAAGGTCACTTCTGTCACTCAGATTACCACCCCATGCGCCATAGCAGGTGTAGTCCACACCACAGCTGGGGCTACCATCGATTCCAATAATGCCAAGTACTTCAAAGCGCTCTTCTCCGGCCAGATATTCCTTCATCTGTACAATCAAGTCGTTCAACATTCGCCGGCATTCCCTGCGAAAATAAGGTGTATCAAACTGTTCAGAAACATGACCCCAGCGTTTTCTGCCGTAAAGGATAAATTCGGGGCATGGAAGCTGAATCAACTGAACACCCTGTGCAACAGCCGCTTGCAAAAATCGTTTCCGAAGCGCCTCTTCATCGGCCATTTCCCGCTCATTGTACATGATAACTTTCGAAGCAGTATTCAGAACACAATGACTGACAAACACAATTTTTTGCATGATCGCCACCTCACAAATCATTCTAGCAAATCGTCGATGCCTAAACAATCGTGACACGGAGGATTACCCATGAACATCTATGAAGAACACCTGATGCCAATGATCAAAAAAACTTGTGCCGTCTTGGAAGCAACACCGCAGATGCAGGAAATCCTCCGAGGTGAAATGCCTTTAGAGCGGTTTCAGTGGCAGATCCGGCAAAATTACCAGTACCTGATGGAATATACCAAATGCTGGGCGATCGGTCTGGCCAAAGCGCAGGGATTTGATGAAATGACCCGCTGGTATAGCATAGTCAAATCAACGTTCGAAGATACCGTCGTATTCAATCGGACCTTTTGGGCTGACCAACTGGGCATCTCCATCGAAGATCTAGAAAAAACCATCATGGCAGAGAAAAAACGAAGCTACACATCACACGAACTTGCCAGAGCTTTCGAGGGAGATCTTGCTTCGTGTATGATGGGCTTGTTTCCCTGTAATGTGTTGTATATGCACATGGGATTCGATTTACTGCCTCAGTGTAAATTGCCTCAAGAGAATATGTATTACCAATGGATTTCCTATTATACGCAGCCGGCTTATGTTGATAAATGTCAAAAGGAAATCCGTATGGTCAATAGCCTCTGTGAGCACAAGACCGGGCAGGAGCTCCGACACTTACTCGAAATCTTCGCCATAGGCTGCAACTACGAAATTTTACAGTGGCGTGATATGTATTTTCGTATGGAAACCTGGCCGCTTGAGGAGATCTTCCCCGAATAACAAATTTGATATCGTTCAGCAGCTTTCAGCCGCCATCATCACAACTGTTTCCAAGCAGATTGTCTGGTTCTTTGTGTTTGTGCTCATTGTTCAGACGATATTTTAATCGTCTGGCTGAACGTGTTCACCTCTTTAATGGTTGGAATGGACACAGCTGCACCTTCTCTGGAAACGACAATTGCGGAGGCCATCGACGCCTGTTGCAGAATTTTGTCAATGGGCAGTCCCGCGACGATACCACTTAAAAAATACCCTGTAAATGTATCACCAGCTGCTGTTGTGTCGACGACCGGAACCTGATAGATACCATGACGGACTTTCTGCCTTTCATCCTGATATAGAACGCCTGAACTGCCGAGGGTTAATACAACAGCAAGATCGGGATATCGCCTGATCAGACGTGCGCAAATTTCATCCGGTTCGTCTGTACCGGTCATTTCTCTGCCTTCAACTTCGTTGATAAACAACCAGCTCACCGCCTCTAGAGGTAAATCGTTTATTTCCTGATTGTAAGGGGACGGATTGAGGGCAATTCGGGCTTTCCGGCGGATCGCTTTCTCCATCATGTCGCGATTGTTGTTTACTTCATTTTGTATAACCAACAGGTCACCGGGATTGAGTTTATTCACGACACGTTCCCGAAGCTGGTCAGAGAGATCATCGTTGCTGCCTGCATGCAGGATGATACAATTTTGCCCCTGGCGATTAACCTGAATGATAGCGTGCCCGGTTGGATGCCGGCTCGTGGCGATCAATTCGGTCCGGACACCGCTTTTCTTCAAAAAATCGACCAAAAATTGTCCATCTTCACCGACGGCCCCTGCATGGTATACAAGACTACCCGCTTTCGCAGCCGCGATGCTTTGATTCAACCCCTTTCCTCCGGGGAAAACTGAAAACGCACGTGAGGATATCGTTTGTCCGGGCAGGACAAAATCCTCAACCGAATAGACTCTATCAATGTTTAATGAACCGTAGTTGATTATTTTGTTCATAAGACCTTCCTCATCCAGCTGGTCAGTTATCCATTAGAACAACGGCTGCTTCGATACTCATTATATCATCATCAGTCATTGACTGTGATGTTGTTGAGAGTCGATGCATCATACAATTAAGCTTTGAGCCGATTGACTTTTAATACCAGGAGGACTATATTAAAAGAAACTCAATACTTAAAATCTTTCAGACTCATTGAAGATTCGATCATCAAATCGCAACGGGACATTTCTAACTTAAATATACGAATTTTCCTTATCACATGCCGCTCTCAGGGCGGAACGAACCCTGAAAAAATATAAAAACATGGTTCAAAAGAAGGAGGATTTCTATCATGAAAAAATCTTGGTTCAAACTGCTTGCACTTGCGATCATGCTTGTCATGTCCATTGGCCTGATCGCCGGCTGCACCACACAGGACTCGACAACGGGAAGCACATCAGGTGGTGGCACGACCACGACCA
>JAAYBY010000143.1 GCA_012729935.1 Clostridiaceae bacterium
ATTTGAGATCATCTATCAGAATAGGAAAATCATCTAAAAGACAGTTTACTGATCCATCTTTAGCCGCAGCAATTTTAGGAGCTTCGAGTAAAAGACTACTATCGGACTTACACACGTTTGGTCTTTTATTTGAATCATTATGCATTAGAGATCTTCGAATTTATTCCGATGCTATCGGAGCCAAATTGTACCATTATCGCGATGAAACAGGACGTGAGATCGATGCCATCATCGAATTGCCTGATGGGAAATGGGGAGCATTTGAAATAAAACTTGGTGCTAATCAAATTGATATAGCTGCCGAAAACTTACTCAAAATTCGCAAATTCATGGAATCTGATAAAAAGGCAATTGCTCCGGAAATTCTCTGCATCATCTGTGGCATAACAGGCTATGCTTATACCCGTGACGATGGTGTTATGGTTGTACCTATAACTGAGCTGAGACCATGACTGTATCAACTATTTCCATTATGGAAATAGTTGATACATCTGAATTTTATAAGAAGTTAATCCGTATTGATAGTGGTTATTTCCATTTAGGAAATAACCATTATTCAATTGGCCATTATTGCAGACTCAGAAATATAATTTGCGACGTATCCACAGGCCCTTCCTAACGACCCCTAGGAGCATATGATATGGTCGCTATTACTCCCACTCTATCGTAGCAGGCGAGCTGCGATCTCCTTTTGCTGCTATACATTTTTTACATTTACAATTATTGAAGAAAAAATCATCGAAAACAATCTCATCGAAAAGCTCAGCAGCCATTTGAACCAGGCCCTTAAGCTTATCGCGATAAAAATCATCACTATAGCAGTATGTTTTAAAATCAGAAAGCTCATCGATCGTTACTGTGATTCCGGCAGCAGTTTCAATACCACGCTCGCGAAACCAGGCCTTGAGCGCAAGCAGCGTTGCCCTCTCAGGCACCACCATATCTCGATGTATCTCCAAATAAACCTTGCCAAAACGCACATGTTTAAGCATCTGACTGATCCTATCAGTCATCACCCCAATATCATCACCAAGAGGTGCGATCTCCAGAGCCCTGATATACAACGCCGCCCGGAAATTCTGATAACCATCACTCTTCATAACACCACACCTCAAACGCACCCACGCACTGAAACTTCCCACAATCCCCCGTCTCACCGAACAAATATCAGAGTTGTGTTGTTGTTTGCTCGAATCATTCGTTATACGACGTGGGTTGAGTGTGTGGTATTGATGTCTATGTGGCCGTTTTAGAAACAATCTGTTCGTTGGAACATGTCAATGGGTTTTTCGGTTATATTTGAAAACCCTACGTTCGAGGAAATATATCAACATTCGGCAATTGAGCAACGTATAAACCAATCGATATACTCCATTTGATATACTTCCGGTCTGCTGCTATAAGGCATTGACATAACCTTGGCAACAGACCGTTTATCCTTTCATTTACTACATTCAACTGGCTGTAGTGTTATATGCAGCTTATTTTTTATACGCAATTGCATCAATTTGTGCATGAAGCCCATCTGGACCACCAATATGTGCAAAATCTGTCTGGATTGTTTTTCTTGCGGGATATTTACCAGCGAAACGTTCATTAAAAACCTTTTCCATGATAGGTATATCCCATGGATCTCTTAATAAAACATCTACCTTGACCACAGATTCTAAAGTCAAACCAATTTCTTTTAGTCGATGTTCCATATCATCCAATGCACCATGTATCTGTGATTCAACAGATTGTCCAACATTTCCTACACAGAAATTTAAAAACACAAAATCTCCTGCCTCTACCATTTCTGACCATGCATTTTCTTCGTTTACATGATATCTTTTAATACTAGTCATAGTTCATTACCTCCGTTACTTTAATATTATGAGTTAATTTTAACTGAGAAACTACGACAGCAGTATGTCATAGTTTTTGATACAGAGAAACTATTTTTTTCGCCGATTCAAGTACACGATTTCTGATATACTCTGGTTCCTTGATCTCAATCCCATCACCAAGCGATAATAGCGTTCCAAACCATAAGTACTCATTTTCTATGACATAGAGTACCATATCACAATCGTTGTTTTCATATTCACAAGTAATTATACCGTTAAGATACTCAATAGCCTTAGCACGCGCCTCCGATTTGCAGTGAGCGATTATTTCAATATTCTTTGGAGGCATCTTTTTATCGTTTCCATTCAATACTTCCTCCGCGCTTTTATGCTCTTTTGTAAAAGCAGCATCAATTATTTTGGCATTTCTCATTCTAATAAGTTTATATGTTCTGTAACCGTTCTTAACAACCGAATCAGCGCAGAGGAGCGCCTTTGATCACGCGAATCATTCGTATCACGACGTGAGTAAACAAAACAACTGCATACTCGTGGTCCTCGAAGCTTCGCTTCTGCGGAATACTCGCCTGCAGTCATTTTGTTCTTATAATTATTGCTTGCTTTGAAATTGTTTATCCAAGCAAAAAATTGTTGCTAACTCCGTCTCACCGAATAAGCGCAGAGGAGGACTATTGTTTCAACGAGACATTCGTTGGAGCACAGCGACAACGACGCGAGTCGAAACAATAGTCCCCCTCACTCCCACTCGATCGTGCCCGTCGGCTTGGGTGTCAGATCGTAACAAACACGATTGACATGGGGGACTTCATTGACAATTCGCTCTGTGATTCGGTCTAACACAGCCCAGTCCAAATGAGCGATCGTGGCGGTCATTGCGTCAACCGTATGTACAGCACGGATGATGACAGGGTACTCGTACGAACGCTTGTGATGGCGAACACCAACTGATTTGAACTCAGGTACAACTGTGAAATACTGCCAGACCTTATCAGCCAGACCGGCTCGCTCGAATTCCTCTCTCAAGATGGCGTCAGATTCCCTGACTGCCTCCAGCCGATCGCGGGTAATCGCTCCCAGACAGCGAACACCTAACCCCGGACCTGGAAACGGCTGGCGGCTGACCATATTTTCCGGCACGCCCAAAGCGCGTCCCACAGCGCGGACCTCATCTTTATACAGATATTTGATGGGTTCAATCAGGTCAAAGGACAAGTCGTCCGGCAGACCACCGACATTGTGATGCGCCTTGATCGCCTGCGCGGTTTTGGTTCCGCTTTCAACGATATCAGGGTAGATCGTTCCCTGAGCCAGAAAACGGATTCCCTCTAGTTTTCCTGCCTCTTCTTCAAAGACGCGGATAAATTCAGTGCCGATGATTTTTCGCTTGATTTCCGGATCGGAAACACCGTCCAGTTTATCGAGGAAGCGATCAGCAGCATCAACATAAATCAACGTTGCGCCCATCTGCTTTTGAAAAACCTCGATCACCTGCTCCGGTTCACCTTTGCGCAGCAGTCCGTGATTAACATGGATGCAAGTTAATCGGTCACCGATCGCCCGAATCAACAGGGCAGCGACCACCGAACTGTCAACACCACCGGACAAAGCCAAGAGTACATGTTCAGAACCGACTTGACGGCGAATTTCCTGTGTTTGTTTCTCGATAAATGCTTCAATCGTCCAGCTTTGATCACAGTGGCACTGGTCAAACAAAAATGTTTTGATGATCGCTTCGGAAAATTCCGGGTGATCAATCTGTGTCATATCTGAACAGCCAAACGCGATCTTCGGAACATCGAGAGCAAGAATATCCGGTGATGGCATCACCTTGCAGCCCGATACGGTACGGTTTAAGCCGCCATTAAAGATTAGTCCTTTAATCTGAGGCATGGCACGTATCGCGTCAGCCGTGAGATCATGCGGCTGTATTTCGCTGTATACGCCCATCTTGCGAATTAAGCGTGCTAATTCAGAATGATCGGTTCCACCGAGATCAATAATAACGACGACCTGTTCCATGTTGCCTCCTCATTAATACGATTACTCGTTCATCATACCATAGCTCAGGCAGATCGGAATTATATCAATTTACAGAAATAATCAGGCAAGTATAATGCCCTTATGGTCGTTTAAGACAAGAGCATCCGGTCGTTATCGAGTTCTGTACCGCTCACCCGCTCAAACTGGTGCAGCAGATCTTCAACCGTTAACTTCTGCTTGTCATCACCTTCAATATCGAGAATGATCCGGCCTTCATGCATCATGATCATCCGGTTGCCATACCGGATCGCCTCACGCATATTGTGCGTAATCATCAAGGTTGTCAACCGGTATTTTTCAATCAGTGCTTGCGTGACGTCAAGAACGCGCGCGCCGGTTTTCGGATCCAGGGCGGCTGTATGCTCGTCCAACAGCAGAATTCTCGGCTGTTTCAAGGTAGCCATCAGCAGCGTCAATGCCTGTCGCTGACCGCCTGATAAGAGTTTAACTTTTGTTGACAGACGGCCTTCCAGCCCCAGATTCAGATCCTGAAGCAGTGTCTTATACTGATCGCGTTCCGTACGAACGATACCCCAGGACAGACCGCGCCGCTGTCCCCTTCTGGCTGCAAGTGCCAGATTTTCATCGATCCCCATATCGCCGGCTGTTCCCTGCATGGGATCCTGGAAAACACGCCCCAGATAACGTGCACGCCGGTATTCCGGCAGCCAGGTCACATCATCTGAATCAATGAGAACCTGGCCGTTGTCCGGGAGAACAGCTCCGGATATGATATTCAGCAATGTGGATTTACCAGCGCCATTTCCGCCGATAACCGTCACAAAATCACCGTCGTTAAGATGTAAATCCACCGAGTGGAGGACCGGATTTTCGTTTGGTGTTCCGGGATAAAAGGTTTTGCTGACGCCCTTGATATCAAGCATGGCCATTCCTCCTTCGCAGGCTGAATTGCCGTGCATGTCCGCGCAATGTCGGCAGATAAAGCGCAAGTGCAACAAGTATGGCCGTAAACAGTTTCATGTCTGTTGACCGTAAACCCATTTTCAAAACAAGCGCGATGACAATCCGGTATACGACAGCTCCGACAATGACGCCGGTCAGACGCAGCATGAAGTTTGTCTGCGGGAACAGCACCTCGCCGATGATGATCGCTGCCAGGCCGATCACGATTGCACCGGTTCCCATTCCGATATCGCCATATCCCTGCTGCTGCGCGATCAAACCACCCGATAAAGCGACCAGACCGTTGCCGAAAACAAGACCCAGTATGGTCGTGGTATCTGTATGTACCCCCAGCGCACGGATCATCATCGGATTGTTGCCGGTCGCACGAATCGCGCTGCCGATCTCCGTTCCGAAAAACCAGTACATCAAGGCAATGACAGCGGCGGTGAAGACAAGCGCAAGAGCCATCGTCACCCAGCGTTCGGGAAACCCAATGTCAGCAAGGCTCGTAAACAACGTGTCTATTCTCAGAAGAGATAGATTTGGTGATCCCATGATTCTAAGGTTGATTGAATACAAGGCAATTTGAGTCAGAATACTGGCCAGCAATCCGGGTATGCGCAATTTTGTGTTTAAGAAACCTGTACAGAAACCGGCAGCCAAGCCGCCGATCATGGCGATCAGGACAGCCAGCAGCGGATGGACTCCCGAGCGGATCAGAACCGCAGAAAGTGCACCTCCCAAAGCGAAGCTTCCGTCAACTGTCAGGTCGGCAAAATTGAGCACTCGGAACGTAATATAGACACCCAGTGCCATAATGCCCCACAGAATCCCCTGTGATATTGCGCTTTGAATGATCCAGAACATGCCAGGCCTTCTCCTTTGATAACCATGATTACGGGACAGAAATCCGAGAAGATCTGTCCCGTATCATGATTTGTACAATTGTTTTGATTATTTCTTAAATGTATTGGCTTCTGCCAGGTCAGCGGGAATCGTTATCCCCAGCTGCTCCGCAACATCCGTGTTGATCGTAACCGATGTATCCTGCAGATATTCGATCGGCATATCAGCTGGTTTCGCACCATCTTTGAGAATCCGAACGGCCATTTCACCGGTCTGGTAACCAAGATTGTAATAGTTGATACCAATGGTTCCCAACCCACCGTTGTTGACCATTCCTTCTTCACCCACAATAACCGGGACGTTTCTGGGTTCAGTAACCATCGTCACGGTCGACATGGCATTCGCGAAGGTGTTGTCAGTTGGTATATAAATCGCATCGACTGAATCGATGACGGACTCAATCACCTGCTGGATTTCGTTGGAAGACGACACCGTTGCTTCAACAACATCCAGTCCCAGTGCACTTGCAGCTTCTTTGGCCATGTTTGCCTGGAAAACGGAGTTTGTTTCACTGGAGGTATAAAGAATCGCAATTTTCTGTGCTCCCGGTACCAACTTCATCATCAGATCAAACTGCTCACGGACAGGTGTCAGATCGCTAGTTCCGGAGACATTTCCGCCTGGACTTTCGTTGCTTGCCACCAGTTTCGCATCTTCAGGATCTGTTACTGCTGTGACCAGAATCGGTATTTCCTTGATCACGTTCGCCGCGGCCTGTGCTGCCGTCGTAGCAATGGCCAGCACAAGATCCATTTTGTCGTTCAGATACTGCGTTGCGATTGTCTGGCAGTTTGCCTGGTCATTTTGTCCGTTGCCATGAACAATGGTAATGTTTTCACCATGTTTGTAGCCAGCGTCAGCCAGTGCATCGACAAAGCCCTGATAGGACGCATCGAGTGCCGGATGTTCAACAAGTTGAACAACACCGATCTTGATCTGTTCATCTTTTGCTCCTGAACAGCCAGCCAGTGAAAGAACCAGAATACCCATCACGAGACATACGGAAATTAAAGAACGTAAAGCCTTTTTCATAAAATACCCTCCCATACTACCATTACGTATATTTTTACATCTACCATGCTACGTTGCATTAGTTTATCATCCGATATAAAAGCTGTCAATTGCGTTGCAGACGCGTCGTTACAGAAGTAACGAAAAGCTGTATGCGTCAATCGCTGCCGTATGATCGACTTGATATCGCAACATCAGTTTCAAGGCACAAACAAACACCCGCAGATGTGCGGGCGTCTGTTTTGGCTTTTTTCATATAAAAGTCTTATCTTATTTTTTCAATGGCTCTTAATGCTTCAGATACTGTTTTGGCTGCCATTTCCGGACTGAGAACAGTTCCCAGTGCTTCATAGCCGCGTTTTTCAAAGGCTTCTGGGGTTACAA
>JAAYBY010000144.1 GCA_012729935.1 Clostridiaceae bacterium
ACCGTGTTGACATTCCGCAAACTATAGATATACGTGATACAATGATCGAGACAAACGGTCATTTTATGGGCGGAAATGTGCGTCTTAATGTAAAATATATCGTTTACGTAAATCCGGAATCTTATTCAAAATTGCCGGATCAGGATAAATATCAGATCGCTCGATTGATCGGGCTGCTGAATCACAAACTGTTTGATGTGGACGATGCGCCGACGCTGTTGCTTGGCCCAGGGCGCTGGGGCACGACTACGCCATCTCTTGGAGTTCCGGTCCAATATTCAGAAATTGACAATATCGCTGCACTCGGAGAAGTCTCATTCGAAGTCAGCGGCATGATGCCGGAATTGTCGTTCGGCAGTCACTTTTTTCAGGATCTGGTTGAAGGTGGAATTTTTTATATGGCAGTTCTTCCACACATAAAAGACAATATATTCAACCTTTCAATATTTGAAGATAAGAAGAATATATTTACAAAGATTTTGCCAGAACATTATCGATGGGCCGATATAATCAGCATCTATGACTTTTCGCCCGATAACCTCACTATCTTTTCGGATATCACGACACAGAGACTACTCTGTGTCAGATTGAACACATGAGTCAACCATAAAGTATGTCGATCGAACATGATGTGGCTCAGATCAGGCACAAGGAAAGCGTTTGAAAAGGGCATGGCACGAGGGTCTGACGCCAGCAGCTCACAGATTGACATTGCCTGACGTGCATTGTAAAATAGCGTAGCATCTTATTTTGGAGAGATGGTCGAGTTGGCTGATGGCACCGGTCTTGAAAACCGGCACAGGTGCAAGCCTGTCGAGGGTTCAAATCCCTCTCTCTCCGCCAGGAGTGAGTAGGGTTTGAATACTAAGAGATCGAATTCTACTCATACATACGGAGAAGTACCCAAGTCGGCCGAAGGGGGCAGTTTGCTAAACTGTTAGTAGGGGTAACCCTAGCGAGAGTTCGAATCTCTCCTTCTCCGCCACGATTTCCGCATACTTTTAACAGTGGTCATGCGGACTGAAAAACTTAAGTAGTTTTGCCTCGGAGGGCATCGTCTAGAAAGCTAGATGATGTCCTCTTTGGCGTGTTCTAGCAGGTTTCCGATGAAGCGATAATTGATGGTGATATCTTGTCGCCGTTTGCCATTTACCATTCTGCCTTCACCGATCGTGATGGTGTCAATAAGTTCTACAACCGAGGTACGATCCAGTTTCTTGAGATCCATGTACCCGCTGATCGTATCCATCCACTGATTGATATCACAGTTTTCGATCTTTACCTCATTTTGCTGGTCGCGGATCTTGTTTATGGTTTTGCTCAGTTCTGCCTGCTCAGCGAGATAACCATTCAGAAGTTTTTGAAAGATGCTTTCAGGTAATTTACCTTCGCATTTATCCTCATACAGCTGTTTAATGTTCTCATCGATGGCGGCTTCTCTGCTTTCTGCGTCTCTGAGCTGTTTATCGATCTGTTTCATCGAACTCTGCTGTGCGTTGTTGATACCGGCCAATAGTTGCTGTGTAATTCTTTCCCTATCGGCTTTTACCAGTGTCGCGTGAATCTGGATGTCCCGCAGCACGAAAGCAGATAGCGTGTTCTCCTGAATGTAGTGATGCGTACAGGCATGATTGCCATTATTGTTGTAGCAGCTGCAGCGATATGATCCGACCGATGGCCCCTTTTTCCTTGGCTTGAATGTAAATACAAGCTTGGACCCACAATCTTCACAACGAAGCAGTCCGGCAAACAGGCTGATACTGTTCGTTTTTTTAGACTCTCTGTTGCGAGTTCTCCGTGCCCGGCTCTGACAGCGATCCCATGTTTCCCGGTCGATGATCGGCTCATGCGTGTTTTCAACAACAATCCAATTATCGCGATCAACCACTCGTCGTTTCTTATTCTTAAACGATGTTACCTGACTCTTGCCCTGTACCAGGTTACCGATATAGACAGGATGTCTTATGATTCTCAGTACAGTAGAGCTTCCCCAGTAATTTTTCTCTGTCGGGCGAACGGGCATGCCATTTCCTTCCTTTGCGCTATAGAACTTCGGTGTGTCTATCCCATCAGCATTCAGATTATCCGCGATCCGCCGGCCTGAATAGCCATAGGCGGATTCATTGAAAATTCTGCGGACAATATCAGCGACCTTATCATCGATAATCAGCTGATGCTTGTTCTCCGGGTGTCTCTTGTAACCATAAGGCGCATAACTACCCATAAACTTACCTTGTCTGGCCGCCGCTCTTTTCACTTGTCTGACCTTCTTCGATATATCGCGCGGGTACCATTCATTCAATACATTTTTGAAGGGAGCGATATCATTATCTTCCTCACGATTAGTATCGAAGCTGTCATTGATTGCGATGAAGCGAACACCATGATCAACGAAGAATTCCTCGGTGTAATAACCAACCTTCGAGTAGTTGCGGCCAAGTCTGGACAGATCTTTCGTGACAATACAGTCGATTCTTGCGTTTTTCACATCCTGAATCATTCTTTTAAAATCAGGTCGATCAAAATTTGTGCCAGAATAGCCGTCATCGACATATGTTTCCCGTAAATTCCACCCCTTTTCTTTTACATAGTCAACGAGCATCTGTTTCTGATTGCCAATACTCATACTCTCCAGATTGCCGTTGTTGTCATCTCTTGAGAGACGACAGTAGATGCCTACATCATGTGTGCTTTGCAATGCCATTTGTTATTCCTCCTGATGACAAAGCAACATGACTGCAGAGATTTAGATCCACTCACATTATAGAAGTTAGAGCAGAATCCTTCAAAAAATCAGCTGTCATGTTGCCCTTGAAGTTTATGTTTTAGTTCAACTATTTTGCTCATAAGATCCGCGTATGTATGCTCGGTTCCGAAGACGCTGCGAACAACCACTTCACCTCTGCCAATTTGATAGGTGCTGATGACTGTCCTGTCGTCGATTTTGTCGCGGCTTTTCTCAATAGGGTTTGAAGTCAGATCACGTACTGCCATTATTAAGCTCCATTTCTATCGTTAAGATCATTCAGGTTTTCCGAATGTCTCATACAGTTCACAGATTTTGCTTCGTACACAGGGCTGAGTATTGGTTGAATCCAGCTTGGCGAAGAAGGCCTGGATACCAAACTTCTCAAGGTAGCCCCTGATATCGGACTCCTGCTCTCCGGTAAGACGATGTGTCAGTTCAGCCAGGAGCAGTATCTCTTGCTTGCGTGATTTTTCTTTTTGTTGAGCAGATGATTTTTTACTCATGATGTTTCCTCCATAATTTGTGACGCCCTTACTTATTTGCAGTTGATGTATTTGGATAGGGCATCGACATATTTCTCATCAAAGAGTCTGCCGCTGTTGTTCTTGATCTCGGCAAAAGCCTGATCGACGCTGACTGCCTTGCGATATGACCGATCATGAGTCATCGCGTCGAACGTATCAGCGACTGCAACCAACCTGGCGGCACGGCAAATTGCCTTACCGTTCATACCAAGATAGCCGCTGCCATTCAACCTCTCGTGATGAAAAAGAGCGACATCCGCACGCATATTGCGATTAGGCATATTTGAATTCTCGATATAATCGAAGCCCAGACCCGTATGTGACTGAATTTTTCCAAACTCCTCTTCAGTCAATGGTTCTGTCTTGTTAAGCAACTCAGGCGGTAAAAGCATCTTGCCACAATCGTGCCAGAAGGCTGCATCTGCATAATTGACAGCTGCACGGCTCGTACAATCCGCATGGATCGCGAGCCAATATGTAAGATGAGCCGTGCGCTTCGCATGCTCATAATCGAAGATACCAGTCGTGATAT
This sequence comes from Clostridiaceae bacterium, assembly GCA_012729935.1. Lineage (GTDB taxonomy): Bacteria > Bacillota > Clostridia > Saccharofermentanales > UBA5734 > JAAYBY01. The sequence goes on from JAAYBY010000144.1 coordinate 3,806, forward strand.
CTTTCATGTATTGTTCGTATTCAATCAGTTTCATTTGATGTTCCTTTCAATTATGAATATGGGATATAGTAAATCAGCACCGTGATCGCTGCGGACAGGCTGATAAGTGGAGCAAGCGGCACCCTTGGCCTATGATCAACCTGGCGAAAGTACATAAAAGCCATCGATATGAGAAGCCAACCTGCGAATATAGCCAGCATAATAAGACCGCCATAAACATTCAGGTAAAAGCCACAGACTCCGATTAGTTTCGAGTCGCCGGCACCCATCCAGCTTCTATTCCAAAAAGCGACGAAGGGAATAATTAGGAGAAGTCCAACAGGATAGATCCACCAAACAGAACCCGATGTCGCCAGCAACACTGTTTTGCAGATCGCGGCTAACAAGATCAAAAGGACGACAATATTTGGAATGATCCGCTTCCAGACATCTGAAATACTTGCCCACGCCAGCAGGCATAAAAAGAGAGCGTCCAGAAGGACGCCCCCAAGCAGAAATAAAGTTTCCTGATTCATTTGTTATCTCCTGACAACCGTCACTCGATCGTACATATCACCTTCGATGGTTACCGAGGTAGATTTGAAGTCATACATCTGACCAATCGGCGACCAGGCATAGAAGCTCTGAGCCATAACCGAATATGGTTCATCTGGTGTCCACAGAGGGGTGTAATGCAACCTCGAGCCTGTAAGTGAAAATGGACTGACAGGATAATGCCAAAGGCTGTTATGTGCGCCTTTCACTCCGTTTAGGATCTCCAGACTGTCAGCATAATTGGTAAAAGGTGACTTGCCGTATGCGGCTTCCGGATAGACCAGATAGACCATCTGAGGTCCGACCAGTTTCTCCGGTCTGTCATAGTTAGTCGTTATCACCATTTCAGCGTTACTCTCAATACCAAACCCGGATTCTATCAAGTCAGGCTTACCTGGGATAGCGACTCGAGGATCTGGATTGATGCTGAAAACTGTGTCAAGCTGCATCCAGTATGTTCTTGTGACATAGCTGCCGTTTTCCAGCCTGATTTCCTGCCAGCTGTGCCTACGCTGAGAGGCGGGCAAAGAAAGACCTGGCAGTGTTTTCCCTTGAGTCAGATAATGCTGCTCAAGAGATGGGCTGTCAGGATCGGGCATTGGCGCTCTGTTTTCATTTGCTACTGTGACAGTTTGAGTTAAGACGTTATTCGCATTATTCGTCTCATTGATCTTATTATCCGGATCAACTGTGATGGTTATCGCATATTCTCCAGGATTAACGGGTGTTCTGATTCTAAAAACAGCTCTATTACTGCCGCTGGCCGGGATAGGTATTTTTTCAACTAAGTTCTTACCACCAAAAGTCAATTTGACTTCAGCTTCCGGCACGGCAATAGGGTTGTAGTTTCTGACAAGTGCTGATATAACAATGTCTTTGTCAGTGAAGTAATTCTGAGCTGTGCTTTCAACAACTGCCAGATCCGGCAGTCCAAGCACGGTAATACTGATCGTCCTTGAAGTTGTACCTGTCGGTGACTGCCCGGAAGGTATGCTGACATTAATCGTATAGGTCTTATTATCAGATGCTGCCGGTGCTGAAAAACTGAAAGTCTGCGCTCCCCAGGAACCACTTGCTGCAAGAGCCGGAATTGTTCTGGTTTCTCTAACAGCACCATCTATCTTGAACGTCATGGCCGACTGAGCCGATGTGCTGAAGCCTTTGTTTCTGACATTGGTACTGATTACGATCGATTCCCCAGCGTTATAGGTAGATTTGTTAGCTGACAGGGATGTAATATCAAGATCTGGTCTGCCACGAACCGTTATCGTCACAGACCGGCTTGTCGTGCCGGTTGGCGATTGGCTCGACGGGATGCTTACGTTAACTGCATAGGTTGTCGTCGACGTGGTAGTTGGCGCTGCAAATGTGAATGTCTGCGTTCCCCAGGATGCTCCTGCTGCGATAGTCGGTACAGATCTTGTTCCCACGGTTGTTCCTGCTAGTTTTACAGTAAGAGTCGTACCAGCTGACGTCGAGTGGCCAATATTGCTCACATTGGTCGTTACCGTCACTGTTTCACCAGGATTATAAGTGGTCTTAGTCGTGCTCAGTGCTGAAATACTAAGATCAGGCGGTATGCTGGGTGTGGTGATAGTTAGTGCTCTGCTTATAACTGGATTTCTGCCCAGGTGTGATGATATTCCAACGAGAGCCTGATATGTATTATCTGTAGTAATGGGAGCAAACACGAAGTTGTTTACATGCGCCTTGTCAAAGCCGTTCAATGTAACAGAAAAAGACTTATTAGCATTCGCTGTTGATTTAGGAATAGATATTGATAGTGTTCTACCATCTGAACTCTTAGATATCGCAGATCCACTCGGCAGATTGTGGGTCCAAGAATAATCGTCAAGATTACTGTGATTTACTGAAGTTGTGAAAACAAAATTGTTGCCACTTATTGAAGCTGTGCCACCGTTGGCAGTTAATGTACTCGCGCCTCTTAAACCGCCGCCAGATTTAGCTTGTCTTGCTAATGTCAGAAGCTGCCTGGCTCTGCTGAGCGCCGCTTGATTTCTTGCAAGTGTAGCAAACCCGCTTATCGCCTCTACTGTCCCATAAGTGCCAGATCGTGATGTGTCATAAACATTATAGTTCCAGAGATAAGTCCAGGATCCAGCCACATTAAGATCACGCTCTCGTTCGGCCATCCAGAATCTGATCGCCATAGCAGTGGCAGAGTAAGCATCGGATTTATTGGCAAAACCAAAATCTGTTACTGGAAACCCATTCTGCAAAATAATCAGGACACCGTTTCTTGTAACCGCGTCTTTCATAGCGGAATCATTTCGCCATACAGACGAGTTCACATATGAAGGCACACTTCCGAAGCTGATTTCTGGATAATATGTGCCACTCGGTGATCTCTTTCGATTATGAATACAGTAGACAAAGTTTGAGTTGTTCCAGTCCAGTGTTGGGCTGCCGTTCTGATTATAATAGTGGACATCTGTTCTTACTGGCACTTCAGCATTGTTATAGCCAGATATACCATCCGAATGAAACATGCCCCAGGTTCCACGATCTGCAAGACTTCCACCTCCTCCCGATGGAGCTCCAGAAGCCATTGTAAAGGTATTGTAAGTTGCTTTTCTGGTGTAGCGATTTCCACTCTCGTTCTGAGTATATATGGTAGCAGCGAAAGTTGAGGTCATAGTTGCTGCTATCAAAGTAAACACAATTATGGCTGACACCAGAAATTTAAGTTTTCTTGTTTTCAAGTATTTCCTCCTTCCCAATAAAAAAGAGAGCTTTGTGAGCTCTCTCAGAACATGATATTTATTTTTTCCAACATTTATTTTTCAAGGAATATAAGGACAATGTACGGAAGCCAAGCTTTTTCATTATAGTAATAGCCTATCCCTACGAAGCCAGCATTTTCAGATACAATATTATTATAGTGATCAATAGACTCCTGAAAGCTTCGAACCATACCATCACCATTTTGAGAATATGGTTCCATCACTCCAACAGTGGAGATGTTTTCACTAATACGGAAAAACTAAGCGTATATTCGCCACACCAATCAATATTATAAAGAACGTCTCCCTCGATAACTTCCAGCATTAGTCGAGAGCGTTCATAAGGACAGGTATGTTAATACTTGAAGTCAGTCAAATCTGACTTCATCAATAGAACCATTCCATAGACGAATACTGTCAACTGATCCTCCAGTTGTCCATTCAGCAGTTGTGGAATAATCATCAGTAAAGAACATAAATTGATACTTACCATCCACCAGAACAGGAACAGACTCATCACGCAAATCTTGTTCTTCATAGACTTTTGTGATGCTGCCGTCATCTTGGACAACGTAAACAGTCATCATTTTATTTGCTTCTCGTGAGAGGATGAAGTCATAGAATGTATTAGCACTATAAGTTATGTTTTCATCAACATTAAATGGGTAGAGCTGCAGCTTACCGTCGCTAAAATACAAGCCTCCGTCTACTGATTCTTCTCTAAACGAGAGTATCTTCTTCCAGCTTGGTCCAACATCATTGAACTTAATACGGAAGCCAATGGAATAGTTTTCGGGATTACTTATCTGATCCGTTAACAAAATCAGGCCTCCTCCAGGATGTTGATCAGCTGTCCATTGCCAGACACCATCTATAAAACGGTTGTTTCCAGTATTTGGATGTATGACAAGCTCAGTACCAGGTGTTATGCTATCACTTAAATCACCAGATAATTCAAAATCATGGATAAGGGGAGCACCTTCAACAACCAGCTCCTGTGTTGGTTTCACATCATCTTCTGACTCTTCTGTATCAGTTGCTTCAGTAACCTCTTCTGTAGACTCAGTAGTTTCAGCCTCAGTAGTCGTTGAACTATCTTCTTGATTCTGTTCATCGGCTATCTTCCTTAATTGGCCCATGATAGAACCACAGCCGACATTAGTCAGTGTGAATACCAGTACTAGTGCTAAAACTAATAAACGCTTCATTTTTGCCCCTCCCTCTCAATCGATTACTTTTAAAATTACATTTTACCCATGTAATTCACTACATTCCACCCAGATTCCACGTCTGCAAAAATTCATTGTCTTTCGTAGGCCGATTCACAATGAATTTAGCCAGTGTTGTTGCTATTATACAATATTTTTAATGTGATTAACCCCTAGATCATTAAATTTACCGCGATTCGCATCATGTTTTATTTTGAATCTCTTGTGGCTTTCATTTCAGCGTACTTAAACGCGCATCTTGTTTCCTAGAAAA
>JAAYBY010000145.1 GCA_012729935.1 Clostridiaceae bacterium
GTGCGCCATACTGAACCTCCTTTGATGTCACTGTGGTCTGCTTGCTTCAATATTCAGTTTTCTGTTCGTTAGATCGCCTGAACCGTTCGGTATCGTTGACCGACCGGTCAGAGGGAAGATTGCAACTGATTCGTAAACGTTTACGTTCCCTTTATATAAACGGTTTTTTCAAACCGTTCTTTCAGTTGACAGATAGATTCTTGATGACAATCCAAGATGCGATCATCTGTATGTATTTTGGACGCCGACGCGTCCAGATATTCTTCATTATTGTAACATAGGATACAGATCATTCGATTCAATTTGACGACTGTTAGAATCATGATTTTTACAACACATGATTTGCTTTATTTGTGCATATTGATATAAATTTAAATTTTTTATTGTTTGATCTATCGATATAAGCCGAAATAGCGGATGTGGTTGCCAACAGAAAAACAGACCGGGTTGATGCCCGATCTGTCTGCTGATTTTGATTGAAAGCTGCCTTAATCTGCCAACGTTCCCATGGGATCCCATGGCTCAAGCACAATCGGTTCAGTCTCAAGGGCTGAGATCAGATCATCGCTTAGAAACTGCTTTAAAATCACGGCCTGATACACAAACTGGTCAAACCAGGCATCGTCAGCTATGTAATACCCTTTCTCACCATTTTCGTCACCCCAGGAATTTTGAATTTTCCAGCGGTTAGGCTGTCCATCTTTCAGATTGACGCCCGTGAACACCATCGCGTGGTTCATCGCGCTCTCACGATAATCCAGGCGATCTTCCTTGCTCATAGCCAGCTCGGTTGCCAGGACGCCCTCATAGTCATACAGCTCGTTGAACCAGGCGCCGAGCTTGCGATCTCCGCCATGGGCGACATCACTGCCAAACCAGACCGGAAAACCTGTTTCAAGCTGCTTGACAGCCAGCTTTTTCAGGACATCCATCGTCACATTGAGGTAACGAACTGGCCGCCCGTCAGCAACATTATTCAGGAAACGAACGGTAAATGTTCGTTCAAACGGCTTGTCGCGGGTCGGTGCATGGATCAGGCTGACTGCATCCTCATACGACTGGGTAACAAAGCGGCTGTAGAACGATTGTGGCGTCAGACCGGCGTGGCAATGATACGTCTTGTCACGATCCGTGTACTCCCAGTCGAAACTAAGCGGCGGCTCGCCGAAGCACTGGCACAGGATACCATAGATCTCAGCGATCATTTTCTCCTTTTCTGCCGCCAGTTGATCCGCCGATATTCCCTGTTCGTGCAGCTGTCTGAGTTTCGCTGCGTTGCGGCGCAGACAGGTATTAATCACATGATTCAATCCGGCTGTCGCCTCACTATGAAATGTCTCTGGCATTGCCTGTTTCGGGACAACGCCGTATTTGCTGACCAGATTGATAAACATATCCCACTGGCCGCCGTCCTGATAAGAGGTCATCAGCCAGCTGAACAGGCGGCTGTCCGTCGTCTCATCCAAAGTAGCCAGGACAGATTCCAGAAAATAATTGGCTTTTTCAAACTTGTCCCAGAAAGTCAGATAATTCTGCGATAATTCAAATGATTCGATGTTGCACTGTCCGGCAATATCTTCGCGCAGCAGATTGAGCGCAGCAAACAGCCAGCACCGGCCACTCATCTTTTGATTGGTCACCGGCATGGTTTTGAGGTCAATTGAAA
>JAAYBY010000146.1 GCA_012729935.1 Clostridiaceae bacterium
GACAAAGGCGGCAGAAGCATGACTTTGCGTCCTGAGGGGACAGCCGGCGTGGTAAGAAGTTATCTGGAGAATGGGTTAGGCTCGTGGCCGTCTCCCGTTCGTCTGTTCTACAATCTGACAGCTTTTCGATACGAAAATGTGCAGAAGGGACGATACCGTGAATTTCACCAGTTTGGCTGTGAAGCAATCGGAAGCAGCGGTCCTGCTGTTGATGCGGAATTAATCAGTCTGCTTCAGCTCTTTTTCGATGAATTGGGTTTGAAAGAAACCCGCCTGCGCATCAACAGCATTGGCTGCCCGGTTTGTCGTGAGCGTTATCTTCAGACACTCAAAGAGTGGCTCTCGCCCAATATAGACCAGCTGTGTGCGAACTGCCGCGCGCGCTTTGAGCGTAACCCGCTGCGCATTTTGGATTGCAAGGAAGAACGCTGCCAGAAGGTTACAGCTGAAGCACCTGCCCAGCTTGATCATCTGTGCCCGGACTGCCAAAATCATTTTGACGGCTTATGCCGCATTCTGGACACACTCGCTTTGTCTTATGTCATTGACCGTCGAATTGTTCGCGGTCTGGACTACTATACGCGAACTGTTTTTGAGTTTGTCTCGGAGCATGTCGGCACACAAGGAACGATTTGCGGCGGCGGCCGTTACGATGGCCTGATAGAAGCACTGGGTGGACCGCCAACGCCGGGAATAGGGTTTGCACTGGGTGTTGAACGGCTGCTGATGGAGCTGCAGGCCCAGTCGATTGGACTGCCAGGTGATCCGCCAGTTGATTTATTTATTGCCGTCGCCGGAGACTATGCAACCGAGGCTTATTTACTGACACAACAGCTGCGGCGGCAGGGGATTCGTGTGGAAACCGATCTGCTGGACAGGAGTCTGAAGGCTCAGATGAAATATGCCGGGAAAAATAATATGCGTTATGTACTGGTTCTGGGTGAAGAAGAGGTGCAGAAACGCACTGGACGACTCAGGCATCTTGAAACACGTGAAGAAACGACCGTTCAACTGGATCGACTGGCTGAAGCGCTCGTCTGATGACAGATTAAACGACAGGATAAGGAGTAAACCATGGCTGAGGGAATGACAGGACTCAAACGAACGAGTCTATGTGCAGAAATCGATCAGGCGGCATTCGGCCGTGAAATGACACTGATGGGGTGGTGTCATAAGCAGCGTAATCTGGGCGGTTTGATTTTCATAACACTGCGTGACCGAAGTGGTGAAATTCAGCTTTTGATCGATGAAAACTGTTCTGACGATCTTCGGGCAAAAGCAACTGAAGTCAGAAGCGAGTATGTGATCGCCGTGCGCGGTATTCTGCAGAAGCGGTCTGCACCGAATCCGGACATGCCGACAGGAAATGTTGAATTGCTCGTTCAGGAGCTGAGAATACTTAATGAGGCAAAAACACCACCGTTCTATATTGAGGAAGCAGTTGATGCGAACGAGACACTCCGCCTCAAGTACCGTTATCTTGATCTGCGTCGATCGGATATGCAGCGGAAAATGATGCTGCGACATCGGGTTGCCAAACTGACGCGTGATTTTTTTGATCAGGCAGGATTTCTGGAAATCGAAACACCGATGTTGACCAGAAGCACACCGGAGGGCGCGCGGGACTATCTGGTGCCCAGCCGTGTTTTCCCCGGCCAGTTTTTCGCTTTACCGCAATCACCACAGCAGTTTAAACAGCTGCTGATGCTTGCAGGCTATGATCGGTATATGCAGATCGTCCGCTGCTTTCGCGATGAAGATCTGCGAGCAGACCGACAGCCGGAGTTTACGCAAATTGATATTGAAATGACGTTTGTCGATCCTGATGATGTGATGGCAATCAATGAAGATTTTCTGGACAGTCTGCTGACTGAATTGACAGGTCAGACCATCAAGCGGCCGTTCCTGCGTCTGACTTATGCGGAAGCCATGCGCCGTTTTGGGTCGGATCGGCCGGATCTTCGATTTGGCATGGAATTGAAAGATGTGTCAGATCTTCTGGCCGGCAGCGAATTTAAAGTGTTCAGCGGCGCCATTGAATCAGGCGGCTGTGTGCAGATGATTGCTGTTCCGGGCGGAGCAACGTTAAGCCGGCGCGAGATTGACGATCTTGCCACTTATATCAAAACATATCGGGCGAAGGGACTTGCCTGGCTGGCGCTTGAAGAACCGCTTCGTGGCCCTGTAGCGCGCTTTATTGATGAACAGACTGCTGCGGCATTGATTGAGCGTGCAGATGCGAAGACAGGCGATCTGCTTCTGTTTGTTGCGGATGAGCGTTCGGTAGTTCTGGAGGCATTGGGACAGCTGCGCTGTGAAGTAGCCAGACGTCAGGGATTGATTGATCCGGGTGTGCTCAGCTTGCTCTGGGTAACAGAATTCCCGCTGCTGGAATACGACGAGGATGATCAGCGATTCTATGCCACACACCATCCGTTTACAAGTCCCATGGATGAGGACATCGAATTGCTTGACACAAAGCCGGAACATGTACGTGCAAAGGCATATGATATCGTCCTCAACGGGACGGAAATCGGCGGTGGAAGTATACGGATTCACAACCCTTCTCTGCAGCAGAAGATTTTCTCACTGCTGGGAATGGAACAGGAAGAAGCCTGGCGCCGGTTTGGCTATTTGCTTGAGGCATTCCAGTATGGTGCTCCTCCGCATGGTGGTATCGCTTACGGTCTCGATCGTATGGTGATGATCTTGTCGGGCAGCAGCAGTATTCGTGATGTGATCGCTTTCCCGAAAGTGCAAACATCGGCCTGCCTGATGACAGGCGCACCGAATATGATCGATGAGAAGCAGTTGGATGAACTGAATTTGTCCATACGGTCTGAGCCATCAGACAAAGGTTGTGACGAACATGCGACTTGATTCGACTGAGACACAGCAGGATCTCCCTGCTGAAACCGGAAGCCACTGGCTGACTGAGCTGATTGACTGGCTCAAGTATATTCTGATCGCGATTCTGATCGGACTGCTTCTGGTTGTCTTTGTCATTCAGCGAAATTCAGTGATTGGACATTCCATGGTTCCAACGCTTTTTCCCGATGACCAGCTCATTGTTGAAAAAGTATCCCGATGGTTTGGCGGCATTCAGCATGGCGATATCATAACCATTCGGGCATCGGAACTGCCGGCGCACGACGAAGGCCCGAATATCATCAAACGGGTTATTGGTCTTCCCGGTGATACAGTCGAAATTCAATCAGACGGTGTGTACCTGAACGACGCGCTGCTTTATGAGCCGTATCTTGAACCGGGAACAAACACGCGTGTTCGAAACCTGAACTATGAACGTGTTACCCTGGGTGAGAACGAATATTTTGTGATGGGCGATAACCGCGATGTCAGTCTCGACAGCCGTAGTTTTGGACCTGTTCCTTATAAAAGCATCATCGGCGAAGTGCTCATGCGCTTCTATCCCTTTGAATCGATTGGTATGCCCTGATAACAAAGTTTATCGAATAACCGCCTGATAACATTGAGGAGGCTTTTCCATTTATGTCTTCTGATAGACAACAGCACATTCGCAATTTCTGCATCGTTGCACATATTGACCACGGTAAATCGACGCTCGCTGACCGTATGATTGAGCGAACCGGACTGCTGACGGCGCGTGAGATGCAGGAGCAGATTCTCGACAATATGGATATCGAACGTGAGCGGGGGATTACCATCAAAGCCCAGGCTGTTCGTTTGACCTATAAAGCGAATAACGGATCATTCTACACATTAAATCTGATTGATACACCTGGACATGTGGACTTCAATTATGAGGTTTCCCGTACGTTAGCTGCCTGTGACGGTGCTGTTCTTGTTGTTGATGCAGCTCAGGGCATTGAAGCTCAGACACTGGCGAATGTCTATCTGGCGATCGATGCCGGTCTGGAAATACTGCCTGTGATCAATAAAATTGATCTGCCGATGGCACAGCCTCAGGAAGTCAGACAGGAGATTGAAGATGTTATCGGCATCGATGCGTCAATGGCACCTTTGATTTCGGCGAAGAATGACATCAACATTGGGGAGGTTCTCGAAAAAATTGTCGAGTATCTGCCGCAGCCGCAGGGTGATGAAGACGCTCCTCTCAAAGCGTTGGTTTTTGACTCGAAATACGATACGTACAAGGGCGTGATTGTTCATGTCAATGTACGTGAAGGATCTGTAAAAATGGGTGACCAGATCCTGATGATGAATACCGGCAAGTCTTTTATAGTGACTGAACTGGGTTATTTCAGACCGGGTGCTTTCCAGCCGTGCGAAGAACTTTTAACCGGCGATGTCGGCTATATTGTCGCCAGCATCAAAAACGTCCGGGATACAGCTGTCGGGGATACGGTGACGCATGTACACCGACCTGCGGAAAAACCGCTGCCCGGCTATAAAAAAGTACAGCAGATGGTTTTTTGTGGATTTTATCCCGCTGACGGAGCCGATTATCCGGATTTAAGAGATGCGCTGGAAAAATTACAGCTGAACGATGCAGCTTTATCCTTTGAGCCGGAAACATCTGCGGCTTTAGGCTTTGGCTTCCGCTGTGGTTTTCTCGGGCTGCTCCATTACGAGATTATCCAGGAGCGTCTGGAGCGGGAATACCAGCTGAATCTGATTTCGACAGCACCGTCTGTCGTCTATAAAGTGAGGATGGTCAATGGGCAGACCTTGAAGCTGGACAATCCGACCAACATGCCGGATCCGTCTGAAATCGAGTGGATGGAAGAGCCGATTGTCAAAGCGGACATTATGACACCGAAAGATTATGTCGGTAATATCATGGCCTTATGTCAGGAACGGCGCGGCAATTTCCTGACCATGGACTATCTTGACGTAACACGAGTTTTACTCCACTACGAAATGCCGTTAAACGAGATTATTTACGATTTCTTTGACGCGCTTAAATCCAGAACGCGAGGCTATGCTTCTCTGGACTATACATTGTCCGATTATCAACAATCAGATCTGGTTAAACTTGACATCCTGCTTAACGGAACCGTGGTCGATGCACTATCATTTATTGTCCACCGTGAAAAGGCCTACGCCCGTGCGCGCCGGATTGTAGAGAAACTTAAAGAGAATATCCCAAGACAGCAGTTTGAAGTGCCGATTCAGGCTTGTATCGGCGGGAAAATAATCGCCAGGGAAACCGTTCGTGCTTATCGCAAGGATGTTCTGGCAAAATGCTATGGTGGTGATATTACCCGTAAGAAGAAGCTGTTAGAAAAGCAGAAAGAGGGTAAAAAGCGCATGCGCCAGGTGGGTAACGTGGAAGTTCCGCAAGAGGCCTTTATGAGCGTCCTGCGACTGGATGAATAAAAGATGAAGAACGCATTTTTGCAAATCATTCTGGTTATTATCGCTGGTGCCGGCATCACGGGTGCTGCTTTGCTGATCGCCCGCTTTTCGGCACGCTGGATCGACAGCAAGAGAAAAACAGGCAGTGAAGAGGAAACGTCGCAAAACGATTCGAACTCGATTGATGTGGCAAACAACAATGAAAATCAGTGATTTATACGTATTCTGAATACACTGCTTTCGGAGAACATATTCAGTAACCTGCTGCCAGAATTGTTATTCATGTTTGTTCGTGATATACTCCGATTTGAAAAATATGCGGACGTGGTGGAATTGGCAGACACGCTGGATTTAGGTTCCAGTGCGAGAGCATGCAGGTTCAAGTCCTGTCGTCCGCACCACTACGGGTGGTCACCCCATTTTCATGTAAAAAACCGCAAATAATGGCGGTTTTTTGCATTATTACGCGAAAATACTCAAAAATATCTAATTTCGAACAATGAAATCTTCTGGCATAAGGGTTAAATCGTTTGACAATACCCCTGGGGTGTGCATTTTTCGGGCAAATCGTTGAACAATAGGTAAATCGTTGAACAATGGTGTTCCAACATAAATTTATGCTCATGCGTGTTATTATATAGCTCAATTTGATCGGGTTCAGGACGAAAAGAATAGGCGAAAAGCTAGTCCTGTTGTTCGAATTTGATCAAAATCTATCTTTTATATTGTGCTTGATAAGGTTAAAATAATAACCATATAAAGACATATATTAAAATATGTTTTAATATATATTACAATAAGGTTGATATATAAACCTAATAGAGATATAATATAAAACAATGAGGTGAAATTAATGAAATACTATAGCGAGTTGCTTAAGTTAGGGCTGTTTACAAAAGAAGATATCAACCAGCTTGCAGGAAACCAGGATACAGCGAAATCAATTTTGCGAAGCGCCCTTCATAATGGCTACATCGAACGATTACGGCATAACTACTATGCTGTGAAAAGCTTAGAAACCGGGCAGGCAATTCCGAACCGGTTTGCTATCGGTTCAAAGATTAATTCATCAGCATACATTTCACACCACACAGCCTTTGAATACTACGGGATGACCAACCAGGTCTTTAGCACCGTCTATATTTCATCGGCAATGAAATTCAAAGATTTTTTTCATGACGGTGTTAAGTACAAGTATTTATCATCCAAACAGAATTTCGGTATCATTAAGCCCGCTTCACATATCAAAGTTACGGATATGGAGCGTACAATCCTGGATAACATCAAGGACTTCACAAAAATCGGGGGCTTGGAAGAGCTGCTGCGCTGTTTATCCATGGTAACGGTAGCCGATGAAGAAAAACTGCTGTCATACCTTGCTGAATACAAAAATCAGTTTCTTTACCAAAAGGTGGGATACATTCTATCTCATTTTGAAAACATCAAATTGAGCCAAGCTTTTTTCAGCTTATGTAAACAGATGATTGGAAAGAGCAAGCGCTATTTTTATGACGGAATTCAATCTGAATCGCCAAAATACTATTCTGAATGGCAATTGTTCGCTCCTGGCGACCTGCTGAAGTTGCTTGATGAAGGCGGTGACGCGATTGTTTAGCTTAACCAAAGCAGAGTTGGCGGCTAAAGCTAATGAACTGAATTTTGTGCGGGATACCTTGGAGAAGGTACTTAGACCAGCTGATATTCTTGACTATCTGAACACCAATTTGCTCACGAAAGATACGTTAGCCTTAAAGGGTGGCACATCTATAAATTTAACAATGTTTAATCTGCTCCGTCTCTCAGTTTTGCCGATTGAAATATTTGCGGGTAAAATTAATGCGCTTCTTAGCCGCGCAGCAGCCCGGGATCTATATGATATCTATAACATGATTCGTTACGGTTTGTTCAGAAAAAGCGAATTTGATTTGCTTCGTAAATCAGTGGTTTTCTATACGGCGATTTCACAGCAAGAAATACCGCAAATATATGATATAAACCAGAATTGCTCTTCGATGACAGTGATATTTTGAACCGAATCCGGCGACATCCGATGGTGCTTTGGAAAATGCAAGATAGAAAATAATGAAAGTGAGAGTGAGTTCGGGCGAAACCAAAATGGACTCGGACATCTGAGTTAACACTATGTTTACAATTAGGTGTGTCAAAAGGTCCATGTCAATCGTTATTGCTAATAGGAGGACAAAGCCATGGCTGACATAACCTCAACCAGTGTTCCGATAGACAATAGCATTGAACTGGACGAACTCATTCTGTCGATCGCCAATCAAGATCAGAAAGCACTTCAAGTGCTTTACTGTCAATATCGTCGCAGTATTTTTGCTGTTGCCTATGCTGTAACACACGATCATCAGCTTTCTGAAGACGTGCTTCAGGATACAATCATACGAATATGGGAAAACGCTTCAGATTATCGTCAAGGCAGTCGTGCAAAAGCTTGGATCCATGCGATTGCACGCAATCAATCCCTGGATATTATCCGGCAACGCAGCCATTCTGTTTCAATTGAGGATTTCGAGAACAAGCCAATTCCGGAACAACTCATAACCCGAATAGAGCCTGATGACCGAATGATGCTAGAAGCAGGTCTGAGCAGCCTAGATCATGATCAATCAATTATTTTCGTACTTAAAGCAATAGTCGGCTTAAGCCATTTGGAAATTTCAAAGATGCTC
>JAAYBY010000147.1 GCA_012729935.1 Clostridiaceae bacterium
GTACCTGGTTCCTGTACTGCGGAATCCAGCAATAACCGAAGCGCGTCGGCGGCACGACCGTTGACCGTCAGATCTCCACATTCAGATGCAAAACAGGTCTGACAGCCCAGCATCGCATATTCATGGCGAAGAATACTGTCTTCTTTTGAACGGAAACCACAGACCGCTATCGAGTCAATTTCTTTTTCCCGGCATATTTGTTGGACAAAGTACAGGGGAAAAACACCCGTTCCGCCGCCGACCGTAATGACACGTTTAAAGCCATCCAGGTTAAATCCATGTCCCAGCGGTCCCAGAACTGAAAAGATCGTTCCTGGTTTCTGCTGCGAAATCCAGCGTGTCCCCTCACCTTTTATCTGAACACCCAGCGTTATGCAGCCACTTGACTGATCAACCGACATGATACCGATTGGTCGTTTTAAGAACCGATCGCAGGACAGATTGACAAACTGTCCCGGCTGAGCACTGTCCGCAATTTCTGGTGCATAAAGTTCAAGGATGGCTGTTGTCTCATTGAGAAAAATAACAGCGTGCAGCGGAGCCTGAAGCTCATGGACCTTTGACATGTATTGCCTCCGAT
Organism: Clostridiaceae bacterium; assembly: GCA_012729935.1. Lineage (GTDB taxonomy): Bacteria > Bacillota > Clostridia > Saccharofermentanales > UBA5734 > JAAYBY01. The sequence goes on from JAAYBY010000147.1 coordinate 581, forward strand.
TCTGGCACAAATGTTGCCGCCGTGCAGGACGTCAATTTTACCTTTGCCTGAGGGCTTGCTGAAGTGCGTCCCGCATGGCAAGAGCCTCAATCCTGGCCGCCTGATCAAAAAGATCAGGCTCCATATTGTGTTTTTTCCATGCTGTCATGAGGCTTCTTGAAGCGTTAACCAATCCACCCAGTCCATCCCGGCCGAACCCGCTGACTGCGTCTTTGGCTGAACCGCCCTGAGCGCCGTAGCCGGGAATCAAGAACAGCGCATTTGGCATCCGAATTCGCAGCGATTCAGCCTCACTGGGCCACGTTGCCCCGACTACCGCTCCAACAGATGAGTAACCGCTTTGTCCGATCAGATTCTGTCCCCAGAAATGTACCCGGTCTGCCATTGCTTCAGCGACCGTTCGTCCATCTTCCAGAACAAGATCCTGCAAATCACCGGCTGACGGATTGGATGTTCTGACCAGAATAAAGATCCCTTTACCCTGTTTTTCACAGCTGTCGATAAACGGTTGTATGCCGTCAAGGCCAAGGTACCCGTTGACCGTCAAAGCGTCTGCATTGAAGGCTGACATGACTGTGCCGTCAATCAGTCTGGATTGATCCAGGTAAGCATTGGCGTAAGCCTGTGCCGTGCTGCCGATATCGTTTCTTTTTCCATCAAGGATGACAAGCTGGCCTTTTTCATGTGCATAATCAATCGTTAACCGCATGGCACTCAATCCAGACAGTCCGTATTGTTCATAACACGCACTTTGCAGTTTAACGACAGGAATGATATCGGCCGTTGCATCAATCAGACGTTCGTTAAACTGAATGATAGCCAGTCCAGTTGCCTGTTCAGGATCATCAGTCAAATAAGCGGCATTTTCTTTCAGTGAATCCGGTATATATGTCACGATCGGATCCAGCCCCATGACCGTAGGGTTTTTGTAAGTCCGGACAGCATCAGTCAACCGGTCAGCAAAATGATTCATACGTAATTTTTCCTCCACAGATTGTAAGATCAACTCGTCCATTCAGAATCATGTCATGAAAGGGAGTGTTTCGTGATTTTGAAAGCATCTCGTCGCGGTCGACGCGCCAGGACTGATCCAAATCGACCAAAACCAGATCGGCTGAACATCCTTTCTGAAGCGTTCCCAACGGCAGTTTAAACAGTCTGGCCGGATTGATTGTCATGGTCTTCAGCCAGTGTGACAAAGTCATTTTGCCTGTCTGGACCAGTCGTGTATAACCAAGGGCAAAAGCTGTCTCAAAACCGATTATGCCGTTTGGTGCAGCATCAAACGGAACCTCTTTTTCATCCGAATGATGCGGCGCGTGATCCGTTACAATGCAGTCGATGGTGCCGTCGGCAATCCCTTCAATGACCGCTGTTACGTCATCATCTGTACGCAGCGGCGGATTCATTTTGGCCATCGTATTGAA
>JAAYBY010000148.1 GCA_012729935.1 Clostridiaceae bacterium
CTTCACCGATGGCCTCATAGATTTGTGCCATGACTTCATCTGTAAGCGCCTCGCGTAATTGAACAGTACATCGTTCTCGCAAGCCTGTCGTGTCTTGTGCATTGATCAGATCAATCACGTCCCGCACTTCAGCCTCAACGTCAGTCTCAACAAAATGGGTGGATAGCGTCTGGCTCATACAGCTGGTCAGCAGCGTTGATATCAATAGAAATGTCAGGATAACAATCCCGCTTTTTTTATTCATCATGACAATCCCTCTCTGGTTACATATAACCTTTTCGAATAAACGACAACTACAATCAATAACAGATCAATCAGAAACAGTGATCCTTCAATGAGAACGATCGCCTGAGGATGAGATGAAAACACAGGAATCAGTGTGTTGACGAGGCCGTGCACAACGAGCGCACTGATCAGATAGAATACGCGCTTTCCTTTTTGAAAGCCATTCCAGACGATGACCGTCAAGGCAACGTGCAGCCAGACAGCCAGTATTCTTTCCAGAATGCCAACGGCAAGCTGGTCAATTGATACCACTTTCATTGCAGGAGCCAGCACCAGAACAGCTTCAGCCAAGCCATGGCCCAGTCCGAAGAGAATCGGCTGGCTAAAGCGGGAGGCCGGTGGTTTGAGGATCAACAACTTGAACAGGAAACGAAATCCCTCTTCGAATAAGCCAGCGGAAAAGGCGATCATAATCCCGACCAGTAAAGGCCGAACAGCCAAAACGAGGTGGTACTCAGTCGTTTGCTGGATCGCTGACAACAGTGGAATTCTCGTCAAAGGCTGTGCCACGAGAAAGCATCCGGAACCCAGCAGAAACCAAATCACATAATGTTTCACACCCAAATTCCTTCCTTGTGCGCTCAATCACCTTTTCAATGGCAATGGTCGTGATCGCATGGCTCTGTTTCAAAATCGACTTCAATGGTGACATGCTCAATACCCATCGTCTGGAGCAAGTCGCGAATTTCTTTTTTCATCAGGATCAGCGTATCCCTGTCAGTCCCGTCAGCCATGACAACATGCGTACTGAGCATGATTTTTTCACCTTCCAGCGACCAGATGTGCGTATGGTGTACGGAAATCACCCGAGTATTCCGGACGATTGAATCTTCGATCTCATGAATCGATAATTTACCGGGTACACCCTGCAAAAAGACTGTCAGGATTTCCTTTAGATTTACAACCACATGATACAGCACATAAACAGTAATCAGGATTGATAAAATCGGATCAAGAACCGGGATCTCGACAAACAGCATCACGATACTCGCCAGAAAAATAACAACCCATCCCAGAACATCTTCCATCAAATGCCAGAAGACCACTTTTTCATTCAATGAAGTACTTTTCTTCAACCGCAGGACAGCAATTCCATTGATCACAATTCCCAAAATCGCAAAAATGAGCATGCCTTTTGGATTGACCGCCTCTGGTTGAAAAAGCCGAGGTATGGCATGCACGAATATGAGCACCGACCCGACGACCAAAACAACGCTGTTTATCAGCGCACCCAGCAGCGAAAAACGCGCATATCCGTACGTAAATTTGCGATCCGGCTTCTTTTCCGAATATCTCTGAAAATACCACGCGATACCAAGCGACAGCGAATCACCTAAATCATGTAAAGCATCAGACAGAATCGCCATACTGTTGGTCAAAAGACCACCGACAATCTCCAGCACAGTAAAGAGCAGATTTAAAAAGAAAGCCAGTCGGATGTTTTTGTGCCCATCCGAATGATGATCATGATGGTGGTTATGGTTATGTCCCATTTTTTTGGTCCTCACGTCTGGTTACTGGCTGTCAATCAAAGGCAAGTCAGCATTTTTGATGCATTTTGCGCCAGTTTTGTGCCAGGCAGATATCGTTGAGCAAAACACCGTCTGCTCCTGCTGATTGTATTCTATCTAAAGATGCGATGTTTGTCTCGCCAACATCTGAGCCATTGTGGGTCATAATCCAGATCATTCGCTTTTTCCCATGACATTGTTCAATAACCGCCGGATCAAGCCAGTGTTCCCATAGCCGGATAATACCGGCTCCCGCCTCAATAAACGCATCCGAATCACCAGCCTGCGGCATGAAAGCAAGGACGCGGGCTGAGCCAAATTTCTGAGAAAACAATTCAGCCAGCTCAGTCGATTCAACGCCAAGGATAAAGGGCAATCGGAAATTCTTTAGACACGTCATCAATGCTTGATCCGGTACGGTCAATTTCAGGTGAAACAATAAAGGCGTTGCTCGCTGATAGTGTTGATCAAGCTGATCCAGCCGCAAGGGGGCCGGCCAACCGGCTGAACGAAGTCGTGAGAAAAGCTGCTGAAACGTCAATGAATCAACCGACTCTGGTGAACCATCAACCCGCTCAAGGGTCGCATCGTGAAAGATGATGTAAACAGAATCCGATGTCTGCCGAACATCCATCTCAATATAATCGGCGCCATGATCGGCGGCAAAATGAAACGCATCAATTGAATTTTCACGATGCTGCTTGGACGCACCGCGATGTGCGATGATCTTCATGATTACCCTCACTGTTTGGCTGAGCAGCGCAAATGAGCTGCATCAGCTGAAACAAAAGATCAGATCAGTTGTTGACGGATTTCCACTGCGGATTTTGCCGACAAATAGGCAGGTGCGACATCCGCAACCGTCTTTGCTCCGAATTGACCGTCACGGTTCATACGATAAGCAGCCCGGGCATAAGCCAGCAGAACATTGGCTGTGAAATCGGGGTTTGAATCCAGTTTAAGTCGGTACTCAATCGTATGGCTGTGATCATTGTTAGATCCTGTCTGGCCATAACGGATTACCAGACCGCCATGCGGCAGGCCGGCATGGTCCCGATTAAGATCATCTTCTGAAACAAAATGAACATCCGTGTCATAGTCAGCAAAATAGTTCGGCATCGTTTTGATGGTCTGCTCAATCCGTTGACGATCAGCGCCCTGATCAGCGACGACATAACACACACGCCTGTGTTTCTCCCGTGTTGTCAATTTCGGCAGGCTGCCGTTCTGGACAGCTTCAATTGCTTCAGGTACCGGGATGGTATACTGTTTGGCATCCAGCACACCGTCAATGCGGCGGATTGCATCTGAATGCCCTTGACTGACACCTTCCCCCCAGAATGTATACGTTTCACCAACAGGTAGTATAGCTTCTGCATAGATTCTGTTGAGCGAAAACATCCCGGGATCCCAGCCACTGGCAATGATACAGGTTTTATTCGCTTGAATGGCCTTCAAATTGACAGCATCAAAATATTCCGGAATTTTGGCATGTGTATCGAATCCATCGACCGTATTAAACAGCCCGGCTAACGCTGGACCCTGTACCGGTAAATCTGACAAGCTGCCGCCGCATAGGACCATGACATCAATCTGATCGGTCATCTGCGCAGCCTGGTCAAGATGGTAAACTGGTATTGCTTCATCCTGAAGCTGTAGATCCTGCGGATTCCGTCTCGAAAAAATACCGGTTAATTCCATATCCTTATTTTGACGAATACCCAATTCAGCACTTTTGCCTAGGTTCCCATAGCCGACGATTCCGATTCTGATTTTTTCCATCCTGCATATCTCCAATCCTGTTTTCTTAAATTATGAAAACTGCCAGATTTAATGTCAAGTGACAGAAACTTCATCTGGCCTAATACTGGCAGTTCATCGAAATGAATATTAACACTACAAATCGATAGCGTATTGATAAATAGCAGCAAAATGGGACAGACTGCCCAGCAAAACAAAGACATGAAAAAGGCTGTGCATGTATTTTTGCTTTCTGCCCAGCCCATACAGAATAGCGCCGACTGTGTAAAAAACACCACCAAGCAGGAGCAGTAAAAACCCGTTCATCGTCATCGCTGTAATTGTCTGATCAGCAATAACGACAACACCCCAGCCCATGACCAGATACCCTGCCATGGAAATAACCCGAAATCGTTTGAGATCAATCGCAGTCAGGGTGACGAGCAAAAAGGCTAATATCCATTCAACAGCAAATACAATCCAGCCCAGTGCTTCATTGTGCTGCCGCAAGGGGATCAACGCGACCGGTGTATAAGTGCCGGCAATAAACAGATAAATCACGCAGTGATCGAGAATTTGAAACACTTTTTTGGTCATCTGATGCTTTAATCCATGATAAAGACTGGATAGCGTGTAAAGCAACACCTGAGATATCCCATAAATCAAACAGGCCATCATACTAACAGGCTTTGCGGTATGAGCAGTTCGTGCGATGCATAGAATAAAAACTACCAGACCGAAACAGGCACCCACCATATGCGAAATCACGTGAAAATATTCTTCTGTTTTTGAGTACTCAGGGAGCGTTCTGTCTGACAATTTTGTCCGCATGCGTCAAGTCCTTTCAAAATACAGTTTTCTCATACTATGCCATGAAGTTTGCCATTTCTCAATCCATTACCTTCGAATGAACACGCATGTCTGTCTGCTGACAATCAATCCCCATCCGGATTCTGGTATGATACAATTTGCATAGGAAATCTCAACCCTTAAAAACGTTTGATATCCTTGTGTCAACGGCAAAAATCGCTTAATCCATTCGATTAGGAGCGCTCGCATGTTTTTATTGAAGAATGTCCGATATAAAAAAATACTCGATATCGCTGATTTACTAATTGAAGATCAAAAAATTACATGTATTACAGGTGAAAGCGGCAGCGGCAAATCAACACTGTTGCGTCTGTTGAATAAACTAATCAGCAGTGACAGTGGAGATATCTATTTCAATGGTGAACAGCCGAGTTCGATTCCATCTGTTTCCCTGAGGCGCAAAGTGCTCATGCTGCCGCAAACGCCTGTTATTTTCCCTGGATCAGTACGCGATAATCTACTCATTGGTTTATTGTTTACCGGGCAAAAGCCGGTCGATGATCCGCTTATGGTATCGATCCTGGATTGGCTTCACCTGCATGTCGATCTGGATAGCGATTGCGAACCACTTTCCGGTGGTGAAAAACAAAGGCTGTCAATTGCAAGAATGATCCTGATCGATCCAGACGTTTTTCTACTGGATGAGCCAACTTCTGCATTAGACGAAAACACAGAGCAAAATGTCATTGATCAGGTCGCGCAATATGCCAAAGAGAAAGGGAAAACATTAATCATCGTAACCCACTCAAAACAATTAACGCAACGTATCGCGGATATTGTTGTCGAAATCAAGTCTGGCAAGATAATCAGTCGGGAGGTACTAAGACCATGAACACAGTCATTGATTTAAGTTTATGGCAGATGGCTGCAGCTTCAGTTTTCATTGTTGTGTTATTGGTTATTGTTCGAATTAAAAAAATATCGAGAGAAAAGGAAATTCTGATTTCATCGATCAGAATGACTTTACAACTCGTCCTCACAGGCTATGTGCTCATGTATTTATTTGAACATCCAGCCCCCTTCTTAACAATTCTGGTTCTGTTGATCATGGAAGCTTTCGCAATTTTTAATGTCATCAAGCGTTCAAAATCAAAACTTTCCGGTAAACTTAAAAAAGTCATTGCCATGTCGATCATCATAGGCACTACGTCGTCTCTATTCTATTTTCTTGTTGTTGTTATCAGATTGCATCCGTGGTATGACCCACGCTATTTTATCACCATAGCAGGGATGCTTATTGGCAATTCAATGACCGGTATTTCTCTGGGTGTCCACCGGTTGGCTGATGGCATGCGGACGCAAAGAAATTTGGTAGAGGGGGCGCTGATGCTGGGTGCAGCACCCAAAACAGCCGTGAAACAAATCCTGGATAACGCTTTTGATGCCGCTATTTTGCCGACGATCAATTCAATGATCGGAATGGGTATCGTTTTTCTTCCCGGCATGATGACAGGGCAAATACTATCTGGTATATCACCCGTTACAGCCATCGAATATCAAATTGCGATCATGCTTGGCATTCTCGGAAGTGTAGCCCTAACCGTAATCCTGTTTATTCAAATTGGTTATAAAACATTTTTCAATGAGCAAGATCAGCTTGTTATCGAATGACTCTCATGATTAGAATGCAATCACTTCAAAGACAGAACCTTCCCGGCGAAAG
>JAAYBY010000149.1 GCA_012729935.1 Clostridiaceae bacterium
TCAATCGATGTCACTTTTGGCATTAAAGCACCTGTCTTTCCCGGTCTTCGTGAATCAGTGGGTTAATGGCTTCCGGCCATCGACCTGTGATCAGTTCGGTGTTGGAATTCGATTTTTCAACGGCTGTCATCGGAATGTTCAATTCACGGCTGAGGATTTCCATCACACGGGGCAGGCAAAAGCCTGCCTGGCATCGACCCATTCCTGCTCGGGTCCGCCGCTTAACACCGTCGACTGTCCGTGCGCCGATCGGTCTCCTGATGGCTTCAACCACTTCAGCTTCAGTTACCTGCTCGCATCGGCAGATGATACGTCCATAAGAAGAATCCTGTTCGATCGCAGCTTCTTTTTCCGAATCGCTCATCAATCGAAACGGCTTCTTTTTGTGCTCCGGCGGGCGAAAATCATTTTTCAGTTTTGACTGGCAATAGTCGGCAATATTTGCAGCCAATTCCATCGCGATGGCCGGGGCAGCTGTCAAACCGGGAGAATCAATTCCAGCGGCGTTGAAGAGTCCGGGAATATCATCTGACGGACCAACAATGAAATCATCACGATCACTGGTCGCCCGCAGTCCGGCAAATGCTGTGATGAAATGCTGCCGCGGAATATCCGGCCAGCTCATGGAAGCAACTCGAAGAATCTGTTCAAATCCGCCTGCTGTCGTTCGAACATCGTTCCTGTCTTCAATGTTTTCGGCTGTCGGCCCAAGTAGTACCGTATTTTCAACGGTCGGAGAAATCAGAATTCCCTTGCCCATTGCAGTCGGCAACTGAAAAATTGTTGCCTGAAAAGCAGATCCGCAGACTTTATCGAGCATCAGATACTCTCCCCGCCGTGGTCTGATCTGGAACATTGACTCACTTAGCTGGTTATTGATTAAATCAGCGTTAATACCAGCCGCATTGACGATACAGCGGCTCAAAACAGGACCGCCTGACGTCTCGCAGACAAAGTAATTTGACTCGCGACGTACAGTTAAGACGGTCGTTTGAAGCTGAAATTTGACACCATTCTGATATGCGTGTGCAGCCAGCTCCAACGCGAGTTCATACGGTGATGTGATACCGCCACTTTCGGCCAGCAGCGCACAACATGCTTGCGGACCAATCTGCGGTTCTCGCTGACGCAGTTCCCGGGCATCAATGATGCGTAGTTGATTGATCTGATTCTGTCGACCGCGGTCCATGAGCGAGACGAGTCCGCTTCGATCCTCCGGTTTAAAGGCTACAACCAGTGATGTATTACGTCTATAAGGTACTTTGAGTTCTTCACACCATCGTGAGAAAACAGACTGTCCAAGCCGGTTAAATCGTGCTTTCAGCGTTCCGGGGGCCGCATCAAATCCAGCATGAACAATGGCGCTGTTGGCTTTTGTCGATCCCTCCGCGAGATCATTTTTTTGTTCAAGTAGTGTAATCGACAAAGTATAACGTGACAGCTCGCGGGCGATGGCTGCTCCGATAACACCGCCGCCGATAATACAGACATCTACCATGGTTCCTCCTGCAAGAACAAAATAAAGCCGGAACACGCCTGTCAGGCGTTTCCGGCTCTCTTTTCTCAACCGAATGGCATCACAATCCACCTGTTTATTCTACACAGATGGTCAGTGGTTGTCAAAATACCCAATTATTGTTTGATCGATAATTGATTTCAGGCGTTATAACTGTGTCGTACTGATCCCTTTTTTGGCCATTGCAGTCTGTAACGTCTCAATAATGGTCTCTTCATCAGGAATGATAGAGACAAATTGTACTTTTCCATCAATGACAATCGTTGGGATATTCTCAACACCCAATTTCTTCATCACTGCAATTCCTGCACGATTTCTGATTTTGTGTTCCTGATAGACGATCGGCCCCTCGATGCCTTTTACCGCCTGACGAACGGCCTCCATCATGTATTGACACGGTGCGCATGATGAAGAGTCAAGCGTTACCACATCGACATAGACATGTTTCTGGTCCGTGTAGTCCGGCAGTGTGACCTCTACGTCTTTCTGCTCATCAACAGCATCCATAAAACAACCGATTTCCCCGTGGACCAGCGCGGTTATTGCAGAAACGTTGTCCGGTGGAACGTCGAAGGGCATGTCACAGCCCGGAGCAAGAATAAATCCTTGTGTGCCGCCGATATTCATACAGTTCATTGCTTCATTGACATTATCAGCAGGTGTACCGAAGAGCATCGTCACGGTCAGGCGAATATTTCCGCCAAAAGAAATACCGTATTGACGACAGACATCACGAACATAGTCGAGCGGGATATTCTCATCTATCGACAGACCGTCCGGATTACAGCGGCACATTTCTTCAATATTGTTTCGGGCGTTGCCACAAACAAAAAAGGTTCCGGGCTTGCCCGCCTGTCTGATCATTTCAAATATACGTGTGGCGTAAGGTCTGACGAAATCAGCGAAGTTGTCCGGTGAAATCTGGGACGTCATCGGATCAACGACAGCGATGACGTCAACGCCGGCATCGAGATACATCTGTGCCGTTTTAATGTTAACCTGCTCCGTAAACGCCATCAGGCGATGAACCTGCTCAGGATCATCAATCATCTGATAGAAAATCTCAGTACCCAGCAGGTGTAAGGCAAGTGTAAAGGGTCCCGTAATCAAACCGTAAACAGCAATATCACGTCCTGATCCGGAACAAATTCTTCTGACTGCCTCAAGGACTTCCGGGAAACGGCCGTCATGCTCATCCGGAATTTTTAAAGATTCGATCGTCTGACCTTCTTCAAGCGGATGACTGACCACCGCAGGCGGATTATCTTTCGACCATTGAAGTTTACATCCCAGCGCCTCAGCTTCGATCTGCAGGTCAAACAACGCCGGGATTCCGTCCGGTCGATAACGGCTGATCGCTTCTGTTATACCCTCTGTGATGAGATCGGCCGACTGCAGATACTGGTCTGCTGTTACGCCAATCAGACTGGCTGCATGACACCCGACAAAAGGAACCCAGGGAGTCCTCGGTGTTGTTTGATTGTACAGTGCGGCCAGTACCAGTTCTTTTGATCGCATACGCGGTCCTCCTTAGTTTATGCTTAAGTGTCGCCGGATGGCTTCAACTTAATCTACACGTACTATTGTTGCGAAAAGCAGCTGGTCTGTATCCGCATAATCTGTTTTTTTTTGCACTTTTTTGACGTTTCAAGGTGCAATATTCCGTCGATTGACTCGCCTCGGCACCATTTGTGATATAATCTGTGCGTTGTCCCATGAATCATGGAGTTCGAATATGCTAGCTATCGGGATTGAACTTTTCAAGCAGATCGATATGAATCTGTTAACCGTCTTTGTTCTGGCGGTTCTTTTGTACGCCATCAGGCTGCAGACAGACACCCACCGGACAACACCCGGAAAGCTCTTCATTGCCCTGATTGTCATTAATTTACTGCTGGCTGTCATCGATTCGTGTGCCTGGCTTTTTAACACCTTACCGTATCAGCGTGCATTCATGGCAAACTGGTTTTTCAATATCCTTCTTTTTTTGTTGACACCTTTAACTGCCGGTATCTGGGTTCTTTATGTTCATTATCAGTTGTTTAAGACAACCCGGAAGCTCAAAAAAGTCCTATACCTTCTTCTTCTTCCCATCAGTATCAACGCCGCACTGACACTGATATCAATTCGCACAGGCTGGTTTTTCACAATCACGGTAAATAACGCGTATCAGCGCGGCCCCTTATTTTTGATCCATATTGGTATCGTTTATTTGCTGATTCTGATCAGCTACGTGATGCTGATTCGCAACCGGCCTTTACTTCATCCGCAGCATTTTGTCGCGATGTGCTCTTTTTGTCTGCCGCCGCTAGTGGGATCTATCATGCAAAGTTTGGTATACGGCCTTCTATTAAATTGGTCTTCCATGATGGTCGGTATTCTGATTCTCTACTTGTGGATACAAAACCGGTCGATCAATACCGATCCCCTTACGGGTGTCTATAACCGACGACACTTTGACCGGATTCTGCTCAA
>JAAYBY010000150.1 GCA_012729935.1 Clostridiaceae bacterium
CCGTGTCTGATCTGCAGCCGATCGTTGGTCCTGTGCGATGCGGCCCGTGAACCCCGTCAGGTCCGGAAGGAAGCAGCGGTAAGCGGCCACCCGCAGGTGCCGCAGGGAAACCTGCGACGGTTGCAGATCAGGCACGGTGATTTTTAAATGACCACAGCCGCGGAGGGAATATTCATGGCACATCTGGCGCTGTATCGAGAGTGGCGGCCTAAAACCTTTGATGAGATGGTTGAACAAAAGCAGGCGGTTCATGCACTGCGCCAATCCGTGATCAATAAGCAAATCGCACATGCCTACTTGTTCAGCGGAACCCGGGGTACCGGTAAGACGACGCTTGCTAAAATTTTCTCGCGGGCGATCAACTGTCTAAATCCACAGAATGGCAATCCCTGTAATGTCTGTGACATCTGTCGTCCAGCACTTGATGGACAGTTAATGGATATTGTAGAAATGGATGCCGCTTCAAATAACAGCGTAGATAACATTCGCCGCTTGTGTGACGAAGTGATCTTTATGCCGGCACAGGCTGCTTTCAAAGTCTATATCATTGATGAAGTTCATATGCTGTCCACGGGTGCGTTCAATGCACTTTTAAAAACGCTGGAAGAGCCGCCGGCGCATGCTGTTTTTATCCTGGCAACAACGGAACCGCACCGCATACCGGCGACGATTTTATCGCGCTGTCAGCGATACGAGTTTCGCAGGATTCCAGTCGACAGCATGGTGACCCATCTGCAGGCGATCGTTGAGAAGGACCAGATTTCAATTCAAGATGAAGCACTGCGCACGATTGCTATTCTGGCCGACGGTGCGCTTCGTGACGCGATCAGTATCCTTGACCAGGCGCGCAGCGCTTATGCTGATTGTATCACGCACGACCAGATTTTAGGTCTGGTGGGTGTCGTTCGAGATCAGTTTCTCCAGGATACAGCTCAGGCTCTGATCGAGCACGATGGGCTGGCTTTGCTCCAACGCGTTGATGAACTGGTTCTTTCTGGTCGGGATATTCCTCGTTTCGTGACCGACCTTGCCCAGTACTTAAGGAATGTATTGGTTTGCAGTGTGTCGGATCCCAATGCGCCTGAGAATCTACTGATTCGTGTCAACTCCGAAACGCTGAGCGGAATGAAATACTTAGCTGAAAACGTGACGGCACAGCGACTGATCGACTTGATCCGCGGCCTTTCGTCACTTCTTCCGGATTTACGATGGGCAGCTGATAATCGAACTGTTCTTGAAATCGGTTTGATTCGGATTGCTGATGCCATTGCAGCTTCGGATCAATTTTCACGAGACGAGAAAAAGGATGTGCCGGAAAAGCCGAGTTCGGAAACGGAGAATCAGCAAAAAATCGATCAGACAAAACCACTGGAATCAAATCAGACTGTGGATTCCGAGGTTAAGAGAATGAATGGTGAACCGATCCCACCAGAGACAGATGATGTGATTGATCCAGTCACACAGCCGGTGTTTGATGCAGTCGCTGAAATTGAAGACCCGATCCAGATTGACAATTATGATTCGCGTCAGGAAGATAACTCTGGGAAAACGAGTGTTCAGGTGCCGGACGACATAGCTGCGGAAGAAACGGCTGTCGACATCGATCAAGTTTGGCCGCGCGTATTGTCGACCCTGCAGGAGTACGGCTACATGACGCTGTATTTGTTTTCACGGCCTGCAAAGCCGGTGTTGACAGATAAAACCCTCGAACTGTTTTTTCAGTCAGATGAACACGTGCATTTTCAGGAAATGAGCAAACCGGAATCACTGAAAATTGTCAATGACATCATGAAGAAACTAACCGGGCAGAGCTATACGATCAAAGCAAAAATGAACGGTGATGTAAAAAAGATCCACTGCTCTACTGAAGAAGCCTGGATCGATAAAGTCAGACAGTCCGCGGGGCGTCTGGGTATCCCGGTTGAGGAGGAATCTTGATGGCTCGATACGCATCATCGATCAGCCGTCTGATCGCCGAACTGGGTAAACTGCCCGGAATCGGGAGCAAGTCAGCGCAAAGGCTTGCCTTTCATTTGCTGGCACAGCCTGAAGAACAGGTTTATGCTCTGACGGATGCCATGGTTGATGCGCGTCGTTCGATCCGCCTTTGCTCTGTCTGTTGCAATTTGACTGATCAGGATCCCTGTGCCATCTGCAGCGATACCGGACGAGATGCCAGTATCATCTGTGTTGTGGAGAATCCCCGTGATGTGGCTGCGATGGAACGTATTCACGATTATAAAGGTCTGTATCATGTTCTGCATGGAGCAATTTCGCCTGTTCAGGGAATCGGTCCGGATCAGATCCGCCTGCGGGAATTGCTGAAACGGCTGCAGCAGCAGGATCATGTGCAGGAGGTCATTCTGGCGACCAATCCAACAGTTGAAGGTGAAGCGACTGCCCTTTATCTGGCCAGGATGTTGAAGCCTGCTGGAATTCTGACGACACGCATCGCGCATGGTATTCCTATGGGCGGCGATTTGGAATACGCTGATGAGGTTACATTGTCAAAAGCCATGGAGGGACGCCGCGAGATCGGCTGACCATAACGGTCAGAAATTTCTGTTCCGTAAG
>JAAYBY010000151.1 GCA_012729935.1 Clostridiaceae bacterium
AGCAGGATGGCGTAGCAGATCGTTCTACCGATATCTGGCTGTCCGGACCGTTTGGCCAGATTGGAACAACTGTTGCCAATGTTGGCAGTACATGGAAAAAGTATACCTATGCTTTTGTCGTACCAGATAGGCCAGGTGGTTATGCAGGACAGGACGTTTCTTTTAGCATCGCTGTAAAAAGCGGAAAACTCTGGATTGACCGGGTGTTTCTCGGCCGCTTAAATGAATCGCCCGATTTACTGCCGGTCTGTTTGCAGGAACAGGTCACAGCTATTGAACCGCAAATGATTCGAATGGATTTTCTGGGAATCGGCAGACGAGCGGTTCCCGCAGACAACTGGAGCATGGCCATGAACAATGATGTTGTGACGATCGAAGATCAGCGATGGATGACGCAACGCGGATCTTCCATTCATGCCGCGCTGTCCATGGCTGTCCAAAGTCATTCTGATCCGTGGCTGGTCATCGATGCCTATGCATCAGAAACTGAAATGATCCATCTGATTGATTATCTGACAGCTCCGATTTCGGAACCTTACGGCCGAATTCGCCAGGGTCTCGGCATGACTCTTCCGTGGACCTCTCAGTTTCAGAAGATCTATTTTGAATTTTGCGACACTGAGGATGTCTGGTTAACCGATCGAAATCGTGCTGATTCAGTCAACCGGATGATTGAAGCTGTCAGTCAGTCGTCCTATTACCAGCAGCTAAAAAACAAGGTTATTTTTCTTGATGGAATGGGATACGAAGATGGTGTGATGCTTTCGAAGGCGGATTATCATGTATCCGACCTGAATCAGGGAAACAACTTAGGATTGGTGCACGATACAGAAAAAATCATCTCCCGCTACTGGGATCAGATTCCCCGAAATCCGGATAAACCGACTGCAGAATTTCCTGAATTGATCCGGTCAACGGCATTGTCAGATAATGCGTTGAGGCCGCTACGGCTGGCGGATGTTCTGGATCTGGTGCTGTTTGATCTGGGCCGGCAATCCGGCGCTGTTAATCTGGATAAACCGGCTGATAACCAAGATCGGGTGATGAAAATCTGGGAGTCAGCAGCTGTGATCGTCTCCCGTACAGCACAAGGCAGACCGCTCGATATCCAGGTCATGCAGAACAGGGATCAGGATTTCGCTGCCAATCAGTCAACTGAAAATGAAGAAGCATCATCAGAAACAGCCATCAGGGCCTACGGTTTTTCGAAATCCGGTTTTCGCTGTGTTGTATTCATCAACCGGTCAGCAAAAACTCAGACCTGCCAGATGATCTCTGAGCTGGACTTCAGTCGGGCAATCGTTGAGAAATATGATGCAGATGGCAACTGGCTCAGCAGTCAGATTCTTAACAGAACCAGCGGCAGCATGACGCTTCTTCCGGGCGGTGCTGTCGTAGTTGTCAAGCAGGACAGCAATAACTGAAAAGATCGTTCACCCAGCAGGACTGGAAGTTCCAGGTCTTTCAGATTATAATGAAGACAACAGAATTCCTCGTTTGTAGAATCACCAAGCAAAAATCGGTATCCATCCATACACATCTTAACGGATAAACGCAATCAGCTCGGAATCATGCAGAAGGAGGAAATGTCATGGAAACACGGTTTCGTGAAGTGAAAGCCCGTCACAACAGTTCTATCGTCATGCGTGTAACCCCTGGTCATTTTGCTACCCGTCATTCTCACATCAATTATTATGTAGATCTGACCAAAATCAAAAGCCAACACAAGACCGCCAGACTTGCCGGTCGAGAGCTGGCCGAGCCGTACGCCCGAACAACGCCGATTGATACAATTGTCTGCCTGGATGGTGTTGAAGTCATTGCCGCATTTACAGCATTGGCTCTGAGCGAGAGCACAACCCAGTCGATGAATGCCGGCAGCAATATTGCTGTGATAACACCAGAACTCAATGCCAGCGGTCAACTGATCTTTCGCGACAATGTCCAGTCGATGATCTGGAATCAGGGGGTTCTGCTGATGGTTGCATCAGCGACTACAGGAAATACAATCACACAGGCGATCGAGTGCATTGAATACTACAGCGGCCGGATGTGTGGCATCAGCGCTGTTTTCAGCGCCATACCGAGAGCTGGCGATTTTGATATCAACAGTATTTTTACAGCTCAAGACGTTCCGGATTATCATACATTTTTACCAGCTGACTGCCCGAACTGCAAGGCACACCAGAAAATCGATGCGCTGGTAAACAGCTACGGCTACTCAAAACTGTGATTATACAAGTCAAGAGATCTGGTTAGCAAAAGAGATCCGGTCAGCACCGGATCTCTTTTTATCCCGCTTATTTAGGGGTAAGACTGCTGTTGAGAACGGAGCATAGTTGCAGAAGTGGATTGGTAAACGGTACAATCTCATCATGAGCGAGGATGGCAATCAGATTGGTTGACAGACTGAGAAAGGGATTATCATGATTAATCAAGCATCATTTGAAACAATTCTGGCAGCGCACATCCGGTCAATTGCCGGAAAACCGCCGAACAAGGCAACGCTGATGGAGTACTGGACCGCTTTGTCCGCTGTTGTTGTTGAACAGCTCGCTGATCGATGGTATGCGACCGCCCGCCAATATGAAGAGGGTCGCATGCAGCACTATTTTTCTGTGGAATACCTGGTAGGCCGCTCTCTTTTGAATAACCTGATCAATCTGGACCTATATGATTTCGCGGTAGATGCGATGTCAGAATACGGCATCAGTCTGACAGAAGTTCTGGAACAGGAAACGGATGCGGCACTTGGGAATGGTGGTCTGGGTCGCCTGGCGGCGTGCTTTCTGGATGCGTGCGCGACTCAGAAACTACCTGTCAAAGGCTATGGCATTCTCTACCGATATGGTTTGTTCCGCCAGCAATTCGAAAATGGATTTCAGCAGGAACACCCGGATATCTGGATGGAAGAAGGGTATCCATTTGCGATTCGCCATGAAGAAGATGCAGTCCGTGTTTGTTTTTCGGACTTTGATGTGATGGCCTATCCGTATGATATGCCAATAACAGGTTACCGTGTTTCAAACGTCAATACGTTGCGCTTCTGGCGCTCCCAGTCCGTCCGTGAATTCGACTATGAACTGTTTAACAGCCAGCGATTTATGGATGCCCTGATCGAGCGGAACCGTGCGGACGACATTTCACGCGTTTTATACCCGAACGACACAACTGATGAGGGCAAGCTGCTGCGAATTCGGCAGCAATATTTCTTCGTTTCGGCATCTCTGCAGGATATGCTGAAAATCTTTATCCGAAAACATGGAACTGACTTTATGCGGTTCCCGGAATACAACTGTATTCAACTCAATGATACCCATCCGGTTCTGGCTGTTCCTGAATTGATGCGCTTGCTTATGGATGATTATCATCTGTCCTGGGAATCAGCCTGGACGATCGTACAAGAGACATTTGCATTCACCAACCACACAACTCTGCCGGAAGCGCTGGAAGTCTGGGATGTTCATCTGATCGAGCGAATCATACCGCGTATCATGGAGATAATCCGTGAAATTGACCGCCGGTTCAGACTGGATGAGCGGAGTCGGGAACTGGATCAGGCCGTTCTGCAGTCAATCACACCGATCGGAAACTGGAAAGTGCGGATGGCTTCGATTGCCTGTCTGAGTTCCTTTTCAATCAACGGTGTTGCAGCCCTTCATTCAGAGATCATTAAGCGCGACACGCTGAACGGATGGTATCGACTGTTTCCTGAGCGGTTCAACAACAAGACAAACGGAGTGACACCGCGACGCTGGCTGAGACTGTGCAATCCGCTTCTTTCACGGCTGCTGACAGATTTGTCCGGCTCAGAAGAATGGGTTCTGAATCTGGACCGGCTGGAAAGCCTGCATCACTTGTCGGACGATCCGGCTGTTATGGAAAAATGGCGGATGATCAAATACCAGAACAAGAAAAACTATGTTGACACTATTTTTGAAACAACAGGCCTTGTCATATCACCGGATGCTGTTTTTGATGTTCAAATCAAACGTATTCATGAATATAAGCGCCAGTTGATGTTTGCGCTTGCCATTCTGGACCACTATTTTGATCTGATTGATAATCCGGATCTGGATATCCCTGATCAGGTTTTTGTTATCGGCGGCAAGGCGGCACCAGGTTACAGAATGGCAAAGGGGATTATCAAGCTTTTAAATGAAATGGCCCGTCTGATCAATCATGACCGGCAAATCAACAATCGTCTGAAAATCATATACATCGAAAACTATAACGTTACAGAAGCAGAACGGGTTATTCCTGCCTCTGATGTGTCAGAGCAGATCTCGACAGCCGGCAAAGAAGCGTCTGGCACGGGTAATATGAAATTTATGATGAATGGTGCGGTGACTCTGGGAACCTATGACGGCGCTAATATCGAAATCGTGTCTGCTGTCGGATCAGAACACGCCTATATTTTTGGCGCACGGGAGGATGCGTTTGCTGAGATTCGAAAGAATTATCAACCTGTTGATCTCTACACACATCAACCGAGACTACGGCGGGTACTGGATGCTTTGACGGACGGAACACTTGACGATCAGGGCAGCGGATTGTTTGTTGAAATTAAACAATCCTTACTGTCTGGTATCGGGGGTTCACAACCTGATCCATACTATGTTCTTGGAGATTTTGAGGACTACCGGCAGACGCGTTTGCGTATGCTGAAGGACTATCAGGACCAGAACACATGGGCGCAGAAAACCTGGAAGAATATCTGCGCTTCCGGACTGTTCAGTGCTGATCGGACGATCGGGGAGTATGCCAAGGAAATATGGCGGATCCAGGCAGTCGATCTATCCGATGACAAGACATAATCACCAGACAGAGAGGATACTGACATGAAAACATATGATGAATTGATCGAAATCGCCCGGAAACATCGCGAAACACTTGTTTTATCGATTCGTAAGGCGCATGAAGCAAGCCTTCGCTCAGAAAACCCTGAAGACAGATGTTCAGTCATTGCCATCAACCGGCAGGACGGATCACTGACGGATGCCGTGATAGACTCTGATCAACAACCGGATAACTGGTTTGTTCTGGCAGCCTATCCGCATATTAATCCGATTGAAGCAGTTGTTCTGTATGCAGATGAAAAGGCTGCTATCTTGAATAACTGGTGCCTGGAGCAGGGTGCAGCGCCACCGGATCAGGATGATGAAGAGGGCGATGTGCCGTATTTAAGGAGGCTCGTTAGTTGGATTGAGAATCACATGGGAACAACAGCCGGTGAAGTGCTGACCGATCTGGCCCGTGAGCAGCTGATAACCGATTTTGACCCGGTCAGCGAGCTGGACGATGCGCTGCAATCACTCCGCGATCTGTCTAATGGTATCGTCCGGGCTGAACCTTCCGATGATGAATGAGACAACATCCGCCGATGATCGCGCAAAAAAGCCCTGAAAACTTTTCAGGGCTTTTGTCTGGTGGGTAGTAATGGACTCGAACCATCGACCCCTTGCGTGTCGAGCAAGTACTCTAACCAGCTGAGCTAACCACCCAAGCGCGTGATTATTATAGCTTGCAGGTATATTGATGTCAAGGACGTTTCCATCATCTGTGATGGCTGTAATGGCGGGGAATCGAACATAGCGTGTCACTTCTGCTGTGCGATGCGGGCATCTTGTTCTGCTTGACATCGAAACACTGGATATCCTGCTCGATCAGGCTGATGACGAGAGCCGGGCCGATCTGCATGCCATTGCAGATATCAAGCAGTTTTCTTATACTGAGGTTGCTGGGATGATTTTCAATGGTATTGATATAGGATAAATTGGCTCGGGCAGCGAGTGCCAGATCACCCTGGCTCAGGCCGCGAATAGATCTCAATCTCCGCAGGATCAGTCCGACAGTACCAACAGAAGAATCGATAGAAATCTGAATTCTATCTGACTGGCAAGTCTTTGAAGAGAAAATGGAATGATGCATTTTTCTACCTATATTGTGCTCATGCTGAATCGGCCAGAGGATGTCTGCGTTCAAGTATAACCTAAAACCAGACCGGGTGGCAACGATTCTGAATGGATGATGAATGACGATACGACAAAATGAATTTGAAAATGTAAATATGAGAGAAGACAATAAGCTTGAGAAGGCCTTACTGGTTGGCGTTTTTAATGATCAATCGGACAGTGGATTTGAAGCGTCACTGGCCGAACTGTCTGAGCTGGCTCGTGCTGCAGGTGCAATTGTTATCGGGCAAGTGATCCAGAGACATCCGGTCTCCGACCCGGCGTTCCTGGTTGGAAAAGGTAAAATTGCTGAGATTGCAGAGCAATGCATAACCCATGAAGCGGATCTCGTCATTTTCAATGACGAGTTGTCCGGTTCGCAAATCAGGAATATCGAAAAGGCGGTCAGCTGCAAGGTGATTGACCGGACGTTTTTGATTCTTGATATATTTGCCAGACGGGCGCGAAGCCATGAAGGCAAGCTTCAGGTGGAACTGGCACAGCAGCAATACCGACTCAGCCGCCTGACGGGTCTGGGACAGTCGTTGTCACGACTTGGCGGCGGAATTGGAACACGTGGACCTGGTGAATCGCAGCTCGAGAGCAGCCGTCGTCATATCAACAGACGGATCAGTGTCCTGAGAAAAGGATTGCAGGCGATCGTCAAACAGCGAGAACAGTCGAGAAAAAGAAGACTAGACAATGAGCTGCTGATTTTTGCTGTTGTCGGCTACACAAATGCCGGCAAATCAACACTGATCAACCGCTTATGCGACAGTGATCTGCATGCGGCAGACCAGCCGTTTGCAACACTGGATCCGAGTGTGCGCAGGCTTCTTTTACCGGACAAAACAGATGTGCTGCTGGTTGATACAGTCGGACTGATCCGTCATCTGCCGCATCAGCTGATCGACGCTTTTCGTTCGACACTTGAGGAAATCACACGGGCTGACGCGATTCTGGAAGTCATCGACTGTTCACAGGAAGACCTTACCAGTCGTTTAACCGTTGTTGACGAGCTGATCAATGAGCTGGGAGCCGCATCGCTGCCCCGGTTTTATGTATTCAACAAAATCGATCTGCTGACCAAGTCCCAGTTGCGGGAAAAACAAGATTCGCTAACTTCAGAGGGCCAGAGAAATGGGTCAATTTTTTCGCGGCAACCACTGCACTGGGTCTCTGCTGAGACAGGTGAAGGGTTGGACGAACTGGAACAGAACATCATGATGTTTGCACAAAACCAAATGCTGTCTGTGAAACTGAGCATTCCGTACAGGGAGATGTCAACCCTTCATTTAATCCACCGGTATGGCCGTGTTGATTCAATCAACTATCAGTCTGATTACATTGAAGTTTCCGCGCATATTCGCTATAGCCATTACCAACTGCTTCGTCCGTTTGTCATGCTTGCGGAAAAATGTGAAGAGATGTAAACTATTTGACAATCAAACTTTCACGAGGGAGGTGTTAGCCGACAGGCCAAAAATGAATCATTATGAACAAGAAATCAACCAGCTGATGCTGGAAATTTTTAATCGTATTCTGGTAACTGAAGAAAAAGCACTCAGCAGAGGTGAGTTCAAGGATTTATCTGTTGCTGAAATGCACACGCTTGAAGGCATCGGCCTCTACAACAGCCGGACCATGAGTGAAACAGCGGCTATTCTTGAAATTACGACCGGTACACTGACAGTTGCTGTTGACCGGCTGGTTCGGAAGGGATATGTTGCTCGAAATCGGGATGCATCCGACCGGCGCGTTGTTCGTGTGTGCCTAACCCGAAAAGGGAAGCTGGCTTATCGAATGCATAATAAATTTCACACACTCCTCGTCGACCGGATTACCGAGCCGCTGAGTACAGAGCAAAGGGACGTCCTGCTCACGACACTGAAGGGAATTGCCGGTTTTGTCGGGGAACAGTACAGGCGATACACAGAGTATCCGGAAAAACAGGAAAAACGTACTGGTCAGCCTCACGAGACCAGGACGACACGTTTGGAGGGTACCTTATGACAAGCAAACACTCTGAATCAGTTGGACAAATCGTTCGGGAAGCGCTGGCATCCGTCATCGGAACACCAGAGAAGAAGCTCACAGGTGAAGCCCAGCTGATTCTCGATCTTGGGATGGACTCACTGGCTCTTTATGAGTTTGTGATTGAGCTTGAGGAACATTTTGAATTGCAGATATCTGATGAAGACATCGATCGGATTCATACAGTCGATGACATCATCAATGAGATAGAACGCAGGCTGGAAGCCGGGAAGACCTGATAAATATGCAAATATTAAAAGGTAAGCAGTATTTTAACGTCCGTTCATTTGAGAACCTTCGTGAAATGCTGGATCAATCCGAGCGCCTGTACCGTGACAAGGTCGCTTTTTGTTTTAGAGACAATCCGGAGCAGACACCGCAGACCCGAACTTTCGGAGCCTTCCGTGGAGAAGTAGATGAGCTGGGAACGGCACTTTGTGCGTTAGGACTACAAGGAAGTCACATTGCTATTGTGGGCGAAAACAGCTATGCGTGGTGCTTATCATTTGCATCTGCCGTTTGCGGCGCAGGTGTTGCCGTGCCGCTCGACCGACTGCTTCCTCCGGAAGAAATTATTGGTCTGATGCAGCGCGGATCAGTTCAGGTTGTCTTTTACGATCCGTCTTTTCAGCAGATGCTGCAGGAGAATTCAAATCAGCTGCCGGGTGTGAAGCTGCTGGTTCGCCTCAGAGACACACAATCGAAAAAAATTCCTGACCTTCCCTGGGACAAACCTGACGCAGGTCTGGCGGATGAGAAGTCAGTCTGGATGCGAATGGAAGACCTGCTGCAGTTCGGGAAAAAGCGTTTGCAGGAAGGTAGTGTCCACTTTCGTGAGATCGCGATAGACTCAAAGGCAATGATGTCGTTGCTTTTTACATCAGGAACCACGCAGGCTTCGAAAGCGGTTATGCTTAGCCATGCCAATGTTTCTGCGGATATCCGCGGTATCGCAGGCGTAATCAATCTCAAACCAGGTACACGAATGCTCTCGGTTCTACCGCTGCACCATACCTTTGAGAACACTTGCGGCTTTTTTATGGCGCTCTATATCGGTGCGGAAATATATGTATCTGACGGACTTCGATATATCCAGAAAAACATGAAAGAGTACGGAATCGATATGATCGTCGGCGTGCCGCTGCTCTTTGCCAATTTTTATACCAAAATTCAGACGACACTTGCCAAGACCGGTAAAGACAAACTGGTTCGCAAACTTATCAAAATCACCCGCGCGCTGAGACATGTCGGAATCGATCTGCGCCGCATTGTTTTTCGGCAGCTGCTGGACGCGTTTGGCGGCAGGCTGAAAATCGGTATTTGTGGTGCAGCTCCGATTGATCCGGAAATCATTACTTTTTTTGATGATATCGGATTTCGCATTCTGCAAGGTTACGGTTTGACAGAGACAGCACCCGTTGTCTGTGGCTGTCATTCCAGACTGTTTGTCCCCGGAACCGTCGGGCAGCCGGTCAGTGGTGTTGAAGTAGCAATTGACACGGATCGTCCTGGTGAAGACGGCGAAATTCTTGTTCGAGGTCCGATCGTTATGATGGGCTATTATCAGGACCCTGAAGAAACCGCCCGCGTGATCGATCAGGATGGCTGGTTTCATACGGGTGATTTAGGCCGCATTGATCCATCTGACCAATGCATCCGGATCACTGGACGTGTCAAGTCGATGATCGTGCTGAAGAACGGAAAAAAAGTTTTTCCTGAGGAAATTGAGCAACTGATTGGCCACTACGAATGGGTCAAAGAGTCGATTGTCTGGGGTGTGGACGGACCTGACGGCGAGGTTGTTGTCAGTGCTAAACTGGTAATCGATACAGACCTTTTCAGCCAACAGACCGGTTCTGACGCCGATGAGTCAGGTATCCGGGCTGCCATTGAGAAAATCTTTCAGGATATTAATTCAAGTTTGCCGTCCTTCAAGAAAGTCCGGCACTTTGTCTTCAGTTTTAAAGAACTGGTCAAGACAACAACCATGAAGGTGCGCAGACCGATTGAAATTGATCGGATTCGTCAAATGATGGAAAAACATAAATACAGATGGCAGGATGTGGCCGGACGCAATATCGATACCTATGATCAATCTGACAACAGCAGTGATCAGAAATAGTTTCGAATGAGCGACATCGTAGCGCATGCTTCAACAGGAGCGGAATCATGAAACCAAAACAGACACCAGACGTTTTTCGCTTTATTATCAATCCGAAGGCCGGCCGCCGCAACAGGGCCAATCTGGCCGGCGAAATTGAAGCGGTTTTTGCTTCTGCACCTGAACGGGCTGACTGTCAGATCATTCTGACTGAACAGCCGAATCATGCGACCCAGCTTGCGGCTGGTTTCGCTTCGCAGTTTGGCGAACGGGTTCTTGTTTTCGCCTGCGGTGGCGATGGGACCGCCCGGGAAGTCGCGGCCGGAATTGCCGGCACACCGGCAACTATGAGTATTCTTCCCATTGGCACTGCGAATGACTTTGCCAAAACCATGTTCAGTACAACACAGCTTTCACGCCTGATGCAGCTTTTACCTGATCCGACGATCCGCTGTATCGATACCATTGCGATTGACGATGAGATTTGCCTGAACATCACATCACTTGGCTTTGATACAAAAGTTCAGTTAAAAGCAGTTCAGTTGAACCAGCGGGTCCGGATCCTTGGAAATCTGGCCTATCCGGTGGCTATCCTGCTCAGCCTTTTTGGTAATCGCACCTATGGCATTGATTACGATGTTCAAGCCGTACGGGCAGACGGAACAACGGAACCGCTTCGGGGATCAGCTGAAATCATCCTGTCTGCTATCTGCAACGGCCGTTATTATGGTGGAGGATTTAATCCGGCACCGCAGGCCGAGGTGGATGATGGTCGTTTGGCATTCTGCCTGGTGGACTCGTTACCACTGAGGCGCATTATTCCGCTTCTGCCAAAATATAAAAGCGGGCAGCATCTTGGAGATCCGGCCATTCATATGACAGACATCGTTTCCGGAACGATCCGTTCCACCAACGGTTTACTGCTCGGCAATATCGACGGGGAACCCTTCGAACGGGAGCAGATTACGTTTCGTGTGATGCCCCGCTCTTTGAATTTCGCCTGTTATTAATCAGTCTCGGTATTTTTTTGTGTTCAAACTGGTCCTGCATCCATGCCGTTAAAGCTTCTGTCAGATCTTTTTTATTCTCGTAGTCCGACGGATTCATCGGTTTACCGAACGTCAGAATAATTTTTCGGCGCCGACCTGTTTTCAGATCGTATGGCTGTGGTGCTTTCATGTGCCGATTGAACACCTCAAAGCCGCCGTCGATAAAAACGGGAAGAATGGGCACCTGACTTTTAATGGCGATGTAAGCGGCACCATCTTTAAGCGTCCCGAGCTGACCGTCGGATGTTCGGGTTCCTTCGGGATGGATGAGAAGAATATTGCCTTCTTTGACTTTCTTCACAGCTATTATCAGTCCTCTGAGCGGATTGCCGAATCGATCAATCGATATGGCGCGGCCGACGCGAACGATAATCTTTCCGAACAGGCCATGTCTTTCCTCGAGGTCTTTTGCCGCGATCGCAGTCATCAGGCGAAAATGATTTCTGGGCAGAAAAGAACCAATCCACATACCATCAACATACGTTTCATGATTGGCAACAATCACATAAGGTGTCTGAGTCGGGATATTTTCCAGACCCTGTGCCGTCAGATGAATATTCAGATGTGTATATGCCATGCCGACCCAATAGGCCATGTTACCGATCAGTCCGCGTCTGAGCGGATATCGGGCATAGTAATGGTCGATTGATTTTCGTTTCTGGACTGCTGTCGCCGGCTGCTTTGGCTGCTGAGGCGTCTGTAACGGTCCGGTCGATTCCTTCACGGGTCAGGGACCTCCTTATCGGTATCCGGCAGCAGCCTCACAGGCACCGCCAGTTGAATGATTGTATCTATTCTGATAGAATACGATAGATCATTGGAAGAATCAACTGGCGTTCTATGCAAACAGTTTCCAATGATGTGTCTTCGTCAAAGCATCGATGAGATTCTGTCGCTTAATCAAGCAGGTGTGTCATGCTTTCTTTGCTTTTTGGAACAAGTCGGTCAGCCCTCAGAGAGGCTTGTTTGCGTGCGGTTTCTGATACCATGCAGACATCGCCGGGACAAAATGGATTGCTGATCGTTCCTGAACAGACCAAGATCGACATAGAGCGTGATTTGCTGATGCAATCCAGGCAAAAATGTTTAATGACAGTCGAAGTATTGAGTTTTCGGAGACTGGCCTGGCGTCTTCTGGGTGAAATAGGACAGCAGCCTGCGCATACGGTAGACGCGCTCGGAAGGTCCATGTTGATTCACAAAGTTCTCAGGGACAGTCGTCATGAATTGCACGCGCTGGGAGCACTTGCTGACAGACCCGGATTCGTTGGGCAGGTTGCCTCTGTTCTGGGTGACTTGAAGCGCTACCGGATTGATCCGGATCAATTGAAGACATCAGCACAGACCGCGACTGATCAGGCACTGAAACACAAAAGTCTTGATTTGGCATGTGTCATGGATGGCTATCAGCGATTAATGGTTGAAGCGGACTTGACAGACAGCGAAGATGATCTGACGCGTCTGGGGGATATCCTGCAGCAGTTGATCGGGTTGTCGGACAGCCCGTGGCCCTGGCCCTGGTCCCGGTTGAGCTGGCTCAGGAATACGCATGTATGGATTACCGGGTTTGGCGAACTGCGCGATTTCACACCGCAGGAAGATGCGATTCTGTCCGGTCTGGCAGCTCTGGCGCGTTCCTTGACCATCACAGCGGCAGCCGATCGAATACCTGTGTCCAGAGATCTGGCGGAGCAGGGCATCGAAGCTTTTATGGCCGGCCGGCGCACAATCTGGCGATTAGTCAGCAGATTGTCGGGCTTCAGGATACAAAAAATCAATCGTCCGATGACGCGCCGATCACAAAACATCCAGTCCATTTTACGGACAGGATTACCGGCACCGGAATTGATTGACTGCGGGAGTGCTGCGCAGTCTGATGCGTTGGGGCTGATCGAGGCACCGACCATTGACGATGAAGTAGCCTGGGTAGCCGGAACCATTCGCCAGCTGGTCCAGCTTGAAGGATATCGATATCGCGATATAACGCTGGCTGTCTGCAATCTGCAGCAATACGCCGCGCGCCTCCGTTCCGTTTTCAGGACCTTTGGCATACCGCTGTTTCTTGATGCTGAGCGGTCACTCAGCGGCACACCGTTCATGCGTTTTGTTCTGGGTCTGCTTGATACCGAATTGACTGGCTGGTCCCGGAATGCTTTGATGACATGCCTGCGAACCGGTCTGACGCCGTTGAATCCACACGACATTGATTTGCTGGAAAATGCCTGGCTTGCGCGCGGCCTGTTCAGAGAAGACCTGATTTTTTCCGATAACCGATACGAACCATCTTTATCGACTGTTGAAATTGATCGTCAATCTGACGAGACCGATGAACGATCAGATAAATCGAAGACATCTGGGCCGATCAACCGGGAGTCAATTCTCGAACTGCGCGATCAGGTGCTTTGTCCGATCAGAGATGTTTTACATCAGCTGCGCAAAGAAAAGCAGACAGGTGTCAGGATAGATCGTCTGCGTTCGTTTCTCGATGCATACCAAGTGCCTCAGCGCATACAGGAATGGGCGGATGCGTTGATCGAATCTCATGACACGGATACGGCCGCGACACTGATACAATCCTGGAACATCTTTAACCACGTCCTGGACCAGATGCATCAGCTGTTTGCCGATACGCCGCTTTCACTAAAAGCGTTTCGTGATTTGATCGCGACAGCCATCGATACGGCGACGGTTACGGTCATTCCCTCGGCGATCGATCAAGTCAATATCGGAGATCTTCAGCACTCGATGCTGCGTGAGACACCGATTCTCTTTATTGTCGGTGCGTCAGCCGGACAGCTGCCGCCGGCTCCTCCATCAGAAGGCCTGCTTAAAGATCCGGACCGGCAAATCCTGTCTCAGATAACCGGGCGGCAGATGCCAAGCCGGTTACGCGATAAAGTCTTTGCAGATGCGCTGATGATTGAAACATTGATGACGCAAAACACAGAGAAGTTGTATTTGACCACTCAGCAAGGGACTGCTTCTTCAATTTTTGATCTGTTATCACGCCATTTTCCCGATGCACATCAAGTTCTCGATGAAACACCTGATCTGGCTGATCCGCGACTAAACGCACCGGACCCGGTTTTTCGATGGCTGCTGTCGCACGAGGCTTTAACTGGTCAGATCACAGTCATGCAAAAAATGAATGAACTGCTGTTGTCCGCCGGTTATACCCGACCGGAATTGACTGCACCCGAGCAGAAGGTCAGTCCTGAAATGATCCAGGCTTTGTACCAGCCGCCCGTTCTTCTCAGTGTTTCGCAGCTGGAGACATATGCAGCCTGTCCGTTTAAACAGTTTTCAGATCGGCTGCTGGCATTAAGAGAACGACCCGAATGGCAGCCGGAGCGGACATTAACAGGAGTTTTGCTGCACGGGATGATGGAACAGGCGCTCAGAACGATCTGCTATGAATTAAACCAGTGGCCGGACGACCCGAATGCGTTCTGGCAGTTGTGGATTGACCGTGATCTGACAGCAGCGGTCCGGGACTGGTTCAATAGAACGATTGACCGCTATCGGATGCATCGACTTCTTGATGACGGACTGAGGGCATCAACGGGACGCAGGGTGTGTAAGACAATTGAATCTTCGCTGAACATCATACTGCAGCAGCTGAAGGATGATCCATACCAACCGACGCTTTTTGAATGGACGTTTGATCCGCATCAGCACACAGCCCTGCCGATCCGGACAGATCCGGAGATGACAGTTCGGCTGCAGGGGAAGATCGACCGGATCGACTTTTATGCATCTGAAGATTGCACCTATTTCAGGGTTATTGATTACAAAAGCGGGCAGCGGGCAGTCGATTATCACGCTCTGTACCATGGCTTGTCTCTTCAGCTGCCCATCTATGCAGCCGCTTACGCCCAGGCCAATCCGGATACGATACCGGGTGATGCGGCCTGGTTCACTGTTAACCGCCCGATCACACAAATGAATGACGGTCTGATCCCGGATCCCGATCAGCTGATCCAACGCCAGCTTAAAGACCAAAAACCGATCAGTCTGCGATTGAGTTCGGATGAACTCGTCAAGGTCTGCCGGCATGCTGTTCATATGGCGGCTCAGTTAAGTGATCAGATTCTGCACGGTTTGTTCGCTCCAAATCCAGTACGCCTGTCCAGTCAGCCGATTCCCTGTCAGACCTGTTCATTTGGTTCAGTCTGTCAGTTTGACAGACGCATTGGTCCGTGGCGACGACTTGAAAAACTTCATGTGGATGATGGGCAGGACACGTCGATGACAGCAAAAAATACATTCCTGATGCTGATTGACAAGCAGGATGAAAGGAACGGAGACTGACCGCATGGAACTTACAGCCAGTCAATTGAATGTGGTACAGGCTGAGCGTAGCAATCTGCTGGTTTCAGCAGCTGCCGGTTCCGGGAAGACAGCTGTTTTAACTGAACGCATTGTGCAAAGAATTCTAACCGGACAGCTGGATGTCCAGCATGTTCTTGTTGTGACATTTACTGAAGCGGCTGCACGTCACATGCGCGAGAAGATCGAAGAAAAGCTTCGATCAGCTCTGCTTCAGGAGCGTGATCCGGTTTACCGGCAGCGGATCGGTCAGCAGCTGGCGCTGCTTGCCGGGTCCGCCATATCAACGATTCACGCGTTTTGCCTTCAGGTGATCTATAATTTTTATCACCTGGCAGTTGATTCGTCGGGACAACCGCTGACTGAGCCAGGTTTCACGGTTCAGGAACAGAATGAATCAGAAGCCCTTTTACGCGAAACGTTGAATGACTGGCTGAATGAGGCGTATGAAGCAATCGACCGGGGTTCATTTGAGGATCTATTCGAACCGGGGTCATCAGTTGATGTTTTTTATCACCTGATGGACGGTTTCGGTAACAGCCGCAGCGACGAACCTGTTCGTGAACTGATGCTCAGTGTCTACCATTATTTGCGAAGCCTTCCGGACTACCCGAATCTGATCAGGCAACACCTCGACCAGCTTCGCGCTGCAGCAAATCATTTCTCAGAGAGTCTGTATTGCCAGGTGATCATGGATCAGCTCAGACTGCGCCTGGATCGGGCCATGACGGTTATCCCCGACCTTGAACGAAGACTGGCGGGAACCCTTCAGCTTCTGGCGAACAAACAGCGAAATGAGGAAGCGAAAGCGCAGTTTTCTGCTGTTCTAAACGCGTTGCGGACACTGTATGAAAAATTGCCGGATGGTCTTAAATGGGACGAGGTGCGCGCGCAGATCAATCTGATGAGTGAGCTCAAAGTACCGGCAAACCGGGCGGCAGACTCTGATGAAAAGCGAGCGTTCCTGGAGCCGTTTATCGAATCCGTCTCTGAGGCGATCTGTTTTATCAGCGGACAGTGCAGCACCAAAAAATACAGTGAGCATTTCCTGTTTGATACCCGTTTTACATTTAATCAGTCGGCTGCTGAAATAGAAACGGAAATTCAAACGATGCTGCCGGTCATCGAATTGTTTTTTCAGTTGGTTGAGAGGCTGGACGAGCGATACACGTCGCGCAAGCGTTCAGCAGGTGTGCTTGATTTCAGTGATTTTGAGCATATCGCGCTTGCCATCCTCCGGCAGGATGAGGCCTGTCAGTACTATAATACCCGCTTTGCGGAAGTCTATGTCGATGAATATCAGGATACAAGCAGTATACAGGAGACCATCCTGCAGGCGGTCACCCGAGACAATTGCCTGATGGTCGGTGATATCAAACAAAGCATTTATCGCTTCAGACATGCCCGGCCTGAAATCTTCCAGGGTAAAATTGAACAATTTGCATCTGGACAGGGCGGCAGACTACTTGAACTCAATCAGAATTTCCGCAGTGTTCCGGGCGTCCTGTCAGCGGTCAATGATGTTTTTGCCCAGTTGATGTCCGTTGGTGCTGGTGAAATCGACTATGATGAGCATCATGCACTGGTGCCCTATCGCAAACCTCTTATGAATCTTGAACCGGCTGTCCAGCTGCTGCTGGTTAATCGGATTGCAGAGACCGATGATGAAGGTCAGGAGCTGACTGAACAGGAGCAAGATGACCACGTTGAGGATCTGAGTCGTGATGAACGCGAAGCACGAGTGGTCGTTCAGGCTATACTGCAGCTGCATCAGGATGGCCGATCCTGGACCGAGATAGCCGTTCTCGCACGAACGAAATCGATTATCCATACGTGCCGGGAAATGGCGGAGGCTGCGGGTATCCCGGTTGCCTCGGAAACCGGACCGAGCACATTTGATCTGCCGGTTTTTCAACAGCTCGAAGCGTTGCTGCAAACGCTGGATAACGAGCATCAGGATATCCCGCTGGCAGCGTTTTTACGCAGCGGGATCGCCGGTGTGTCGCTGAGTCTTGATCAGCTTGCCGGTATTCGTCTGTTTGGCAAAGAAAAAAATCTGGATTTCTTCCATGAGGCTGTTTTTGCCTATCAGCAAAAGGGTCCGGACGCGACATTGCGATCACAGCTGTCGCGATGCCTCAACTGGCTGGACACACTGCGGCAGAGAGAGCAGATTCTGCCGCTTGGCGAATTGATCGAACAGATTTTCACAGAAAACGGCTGGATCAACCAGGTCGCAGCAGGACCGGACGGCGGCCATCATGTTCGTGTTCTCCGGCGGTTTCAAACCTGGACCGAACGATACGAACTGAACCGCCGGAAAGGTATCTTCCGGCTGGTTCAATATCTGAAAAACCTGAGAAGTCTCAATCAGGGCGATGTACCGGCTGAGTCCGCCGCGCCGGCAGAAAATGCCGTTCGCATGATGACCATCCATGGAAGCAAGGGCTTGGAATTTCCGATTGTCCTGATTCCCGGGCTTAGTCGTCAGCTGCTCGGACCGGACAGCAAAGACTGCATTGTCATCAGCGAAAAGATGGGAATTGGTTTCGATTTCGCTGATCCGGAGCGGAGAATCCGTTATCCGTCACGGATAAAATCAGCGATGATGGACGAGTTAAAGGCCAGTACCCAGGCCGAAGAGCTGAGACTGCTCTATGTGGCGATGACGCGGGCTATGGATCGTCTTTTCCTGATTGGATCAGTCAATATTGAGCCGGAAAAAGAGAGCAGCCGAATGCTGCGGCTGATTGAAGCAGCCAGAAGCTATTCATCGCGTAGTCTGCCGGATCATCTCGTTCGATCGGCCCGTTCGAGTCTGGAATGGTTGATTTTGGCGCTGGCCAGAAATCCAGCTGTTGATCTGGGCTTTTTGGGCGCATCAGCCGCGACAGGGCAGACAGCCCCAAAGCCGATGGGACAAAGTGCTGTTCTGGGACACTATCCAGACTGGTCTGTCACGTGTGTCAACCATTCAGATATCCGAATAAGCGAAATATGGACGGTGACTGCAGATTCGTCCGAACAGAGGTCGGCTGACCAGGACCGTTCTGAATGGCTGCCGCCGGCATGTACAGTAGACGTTTTGAAAAAGCGAATTCTGGAACCCTATCGTTATGACCGCGCAGCACAGCTGCCGTTGAAACTAACTGTCAGTGAACTGAAAGGCCGGGACATGACGGATGAGAATGATCCGGATCGATCTGTTGCATGGCAGCCGGCAACAAAACCGCTGCGCGGCATCGATCAGGTGCTCATCCGACGCCAGCCAGAACCGGACGGGCAACCGTTGGCAGGAGCAGAACTGGGAACCGCTCTGCATACGGTGTTCCGCTATCTGGATTTTGTTGCTGCCTGCAGTGATCCTACAGCCGCAGAAATCAGCCGTCAGGTTGTACAGATGGTTCAGACAGGTTTGCTGTCGAACGATGTACTGGACGATATACAGCCATTTTTC
Organism: Clostridiaceae bacterium; assembly: GCA_012729935.1. Classification (GTDB taxonomy): domain Bacteria; phylum Bacillota; class Clostridia; order Saccharofermentanales; family UBA5734; genus JAAYBY01. The sequence continues at coordinate 18,925 of JAAYBY010000151.1, forward strand.
AAAGCCATGGTGCTTTTTGTTCAGTCAGATCTCGCCCGTTCGATCGTTCGTGCGCAACTGAGCATTGACGGAGTTATGAGTCAGGAGACACCCTTTACGCTGATGATTCCGGCAACAGAAATCTATTCTGAGGGAGCCGGCGTTGACGCTGCCGATCAGGTGCTGATCCAGGGGATGATCGATCTGTGGTATCGCGATGAGAACGGAATAACCCTTATTGATTTTAAGTCAGATGACATCAGCGGCTCGCCGGAAAGGATAGCAGCAATCCTGAAGGATCGCTACAGCACCCAACTGTCCTGGTATGTCCGTGCTCTTGAGATGGCTTACAACGAGTCGGTCAAACGCCGGGTGATCTGGCATATTCGATCCGGTCTGACGGTCCTTGTCTGATGAGTCATTCCAGCTGCCGCCGAATCGTTCCAACCGCAGTTGAATGGTTAATCAGACTCAGCTGACGTGTTTATTTTATGCAGTCTGGCAGCCAGCCTTTTTTGACGGAAAAAGGATTGCAGCAGTTCAGAACTTTCCTTTTTGAGAATGCCTTTGACAACTGTGACCTGATGGTTGGATGGCAGGGAAAACACATCGACGACCGATCCACAGGCGCCTGTCTTTGGATCGTCGGCACCGTAATAAAGTGTACGGATGCGGGCTTGTTGAATGGCACCCGCACACATGACACAAGGTTCAAGTGTAACGTATAGATCGCACTGATCAAGACGCCACGATTTAAGATAACGGCAAGCCTGCCTGATCGCTATCATTTCTGCGTGCAGCGTCACATCATATCCGGATTCCCGCTTGTTATAGCCACGGCCGATTATCTGGCCCTGACAAACGACCAGTGCACCAACCGGTACTTCATCCACTTTCCGGGCCAGATCAGCCTGGTGTAATGCCTGCCGCATGCGTTTTTCATGATCCGGTGCAGCCATGACTACACGACCTCCAGCGAACCG
>JAAYBY010000152.1 GCA_012729935.1 Clostridiaceae bacterium
AAAGAAATTCCGCACTGTATTCCGATGAATCGATCAAGGTTTAGCAGATCATTAAGCCGTTCTTTGCCTTTAAAAAACAAAATGCTTATCAGTAATTTCTGATATATCAATTGTCGTTCAGTATTTACTGGTGTTGAAGCTGATTATTTCGAATCTAAACACGTGGCAAAATAGCCATTCATCAGTATGAGGTGTCCACAATCTGATTCAGGATATTCGCATTGATAATGTGAATACGGCCTCTGCCCAACGATACGGCACCGCGGTTTCTTAACTCACCAAGAAGTCTTGATACAACTTCCCGCGCTGTTCCCAGTTCAATCGCAATTGACTCGTGCGTGGTCCGGACTGTCTTGCCTTGCTGTTTCATCTGGCTGAGCAGCCATTCTGCCAGCCGTTTATCTGTCCGGCTAAAAGCAATTGCTTCCAGCGTTTCCATGACATCCGTCAGATGGTCGTACAGCGTAAGGATGATAAAATCTTTCCAGGCTGGGTTTTCGGCCAAAATTCGATGATAATCATGAGCGGGTACCATCATCAGTCTACAGTCCTCTTCAACTTGAGCAAGCGCAGGAAAATCATGCTGCTTTATCTGGCAGGCGATTGACATCAGACAGGTTTCACCGGGCATCGTCCGAAACAACGTCATTTCACGACCGCTCTCGGACAGCGTGTAAACGCGCAGAGACCCTTCAAGAACAAGTGGAATGAATTGACAGTGCTGGTTCTGCTGCATCAGCATCTGACCTACCGGCAGCGCGACAATCTGAGCTGATTCATAGAGTTTGGACCGATCGGTATCACTCAGTTTCCTAAAAACCGGAAACAGTTTTTCAACCTTCTCAATTTCAACGGCAGTGGCCATGGTCATTCCTCCCGTGCAAATGTGTCTCCACGAACACGCTTAATCAGTCTATCAGCTGCCGGAACATGCAAAAAAGCGACTGCTGATACATTATACCACAGCCGCTTATTCAAGAAAAAACGTCACAGGACTCTGCCGATTCCGCCGAATCCCAGAGTCTGTCTCCGCATTTTAATCAATCTTTACAGCAGTCACCTGCTGGTCAGAGGCGAGCCTCGATTTCTTTCTTCAGGGCATCTTTGGATTTTACCCCGATTGACTGCATGATGACGTTATTTCCCTTTGTCAGCGTCACCATCGGTATGCTCATCACCTTAAACGCGGCGGCAAGGTTTGGCTGATCGTCAACATTGACTTTTCCGACTTTTATTTGTCCGGCCATTTCTTCTGACAATTTTTCGATGGTCGGCGATATCATGTGACACGGTCCACACCAGGTTGCCCAGAAATCCAGCAGGACAGGAACATCAGATTTGACCACTTCCTGCTCAAAATTTTCTTCTGTAATCGTTAATACATTCTTTCCAGCCATTATAATCACCTCATTGCTTGGTCGTCTGATGAATTGATCATATACCTCCTTTTTTGTGTTGACTGTGATACTGTCACGTTGATGGAACCATTTCAAAAGAGACAACGTCAAAAATCATCAGGTCGATACATCAGACTGTATTACCACCTTAACAAACGTTTGCATTTATGGAATAATAGTAACGTTCAAGGTTTTTCACCCACTCAGGAGCGAATCATGTCAAAGAAACCTGTATACAAAAGAAGGCAGTCATTTCGGGCGTCAGAACACCTGGGGCTGATAACGCTTGTTATCTTTGTGTTTGTCCTTTTGATCGTACTGTTTTTTTTCTTTGGCAAAAACTGGATCCCGGATGACATGAATCCAAAGCCGTCGTGGACATCGGAAACAGATGCGGAGACAGACGAATCGCAAATGGAAATCAGTGATATGCCAATCGTGGATAACCCGATTCTGATCACTGAAATCCAATCATCAAACCGCTCAACCCTGCTTGTCTCTGATCAATCTGCACCTGACTGGATTGAGCTGTACAACTCAGGATCGTCTCCTGTTAATCTTGAAGGGTACGCCCTGTCGGACAATCTAAAAAAACCAAATTCCTTTGTCTTTGGACCTTTGACCATTAACCCTCAGGCTTATCTCGTGGTTTATGCATCAGGGCTCAGTGGACAGGATGCGCTTCAACGCGCCCAAGATCATCAGGAAATCCATCTTCCCTTTCGACTCGCTCAATCCGGTGAAAATTTGCTTTTCACTGATCCGCGCGGACAGGTGCTTGCTCGGCTGGAACTGCCTGAAATCCCCTCGGACCTCTCCTGGGGATTGTTGGACGATGCCCGATCTGCAACAGATCCCTATTACTTTTTCAGTATGCCAACGCCGATGAATGCCAATGGCAGTGATGGTCATCAGGACGCAGCAGACGCCCTGATCAGGCCGGACAGCCAGCTGCTGATCAATGAATATGTGACACAGCAGAATCAATACACAGATCGGGACGGTGATA
>JAAYBY010000014.1 GCA_012729935.1 Clostridiaceae bacterium
CCTCCCTTATTCCGACAGGATGGAAAGGGCATCTTTCAGGCTTTTTTCGATGAGTGAAACCAGTTCATCGATATCCGGCTCATTGGCGATCAGAGGCGGGCACACGGCGAACCAATCGGGGTCGATTCTCATGATCAGTCCATTGTCAATCGCTGTCTGCTTCAGGACATTCCCCAGTTTGAGGCCTTCTTTCGCTTTTTTACCGGTCAGCTGATCTGAAACAAGTTCTACACCACGCAAGACTCCTTTTCCCCGGATTTCCTTGATAATACCGAGGCTGTTCAGTCCATTCAGCTTGTTTTCGAGATATGCACCCAGCCGCTCAGCTTTTTCCGGTAGTTTTTCCTCTGTCAGAACGTCGATGACAGCAATACCGGCAGCTGATGTCATCGGGTTGTTGGCGTATGAATGTCCATGGGCAAACTCTCTGCCCAGATCGCCGTAAAAGGCATCAGCATAGTGTTCATGTGCCATGATTGCGCCGCCGGGAACGACGCCGCTTGTTAAACTCTTACCGGAACAGATGATGTCCGGTACGACTTGATAAGCATCTGCCGCGAACATAGCGCCTGTTTTGCCGAAACCAGTCAGCACTTCGTCAAAAATCAGCATCACATCATATTTGTCGCAGAGATCTCTGATGATCTGGAAATATTCCTGCGTGGGGGTGATGATCCCTCCGGTGTTGCAGATCGGTTCAATGACGATTCCGGCTACTGTGTCCGGATTCTCATTGATAATGACATCCTCGAACATCTGGGCTGTGAATGCGCAGGTTTGCGCCCATGAAGCGAATTTATCCCGCAGCTGCATCGGTGATAGCATTTTGATGAATCCGCCCATCTGCGGCTCGAAATTTATTTTTCTGTTGGCATTGCCGCTGGCGGCCATCGCGGCAAATGTTCCACCGTGGTAGCTCAAATAGTTGCTGATGAATTTATACTTTGAACCGCGGCCAGTCTGTTTAAAGTACTGTCTGGATAGTTTCATGGCTGCTTCGATAGACTCTGAACCTCCGCAGAAACCTTTAACAAAGTTTAAATCTCCAGGCGAGATGCTTCCAAGCTTGTCAACGAGCTCCAACCCCACATCCGAAACGCCATGAAGCGATGGCGAAAATGTCGTCTTATCCAGCTGCTTTTTCACGGCCTCGACCACACGTGGATGCCTGTGTCCTAAAACTGCAACAAAAATACCGCCGATCGCATCAAAATACTTTTTGCCTTCTAGATCCCACTGGTAAAGACCTTCGGCTTTGGGAAATATCAGGGGTTTTTCGATGATTTTTGCTGTCTGGTTATAGTCGATAAATGTCTTTTTCAGAAGACGCTTGTAACGTTCGTTTGCTTCCATATTCTTAACCCTCACTCTATGATCATTTTTTCAGTTTTCTGATAACAGAACCTGATTTTTCACCCGTATACACACCGTTATCACAGGCGATTTTACCATTGACGATTACGTACTTAATACCATCCGGCGTTTTCGCGGGATTCCGGAAATCCCGATTATCCGTTAACCCGTTCCAGTCAATCAGTACGAGATCGGCATATGCACCTTCTTTAATGATTCCTCTGTCGGTGATATCAAATATTCGATCAGCTGAGAACTGCGTTAATTTGTGAACAGCCGTCTCGAGCGACAGAACGCCTTTTTCTTTGACCATCGTGACAAGAAAATGAATCAGCATGTTGCCAAAAGAAGGAGACATGCCATACAGCTGTTCGACGTTTCCCTGGCTGGTGGGTGAATAGACCTGAACCGTATCCGTAGCGGGTATGCCCAGATCATGCGACAGAAATACATCCAGTACGCCGTATTCTCTTTTGTCCTTGATCAAGGCCCATGTTGCCTTGAGATCAGACTGCAAAATATCGAGAAGCGTGTCATACGATGTTTCATAGACCATTTCTATGATATCGCCACTATACCGTTTTCTGACGATGTCGCCCAGATCCCTGTCCGAAAAATCAGGATTTTCACACGCTAAGACTGTATAGCAATCAAACCAGTAAGGATCGGTGCATGGATTGAGCATGCCGAATTTAACAGCACCTGATTTGAACACAGTCTTGAGATCTTCTCTGAAATCAGGATCGCTCAGAC
>JAAYBY010000153.1 GCA_012729935.1 Clostridiaceae bacterium
ACGCCCAGGAGACTGATGCTGTGTTCACATTGCTCATGGGTGATAAAGTTGAACCGAGACGGGATTTCATTCAGTCTAACGCGAAATATGCGCAGATGGATATATGATATATAATATGTAGAGTGTTATAGAAAAATTATTAAACAGGCAATAGTAGAGAATAATTATATAATATTAAGATGACTGGACCGATTGTTTCACGTGAAACAGTCGGTCTAGTTATCACAACAGCGATGACAACAAAATCAAGGAGTTTGTCTATCAGAACCTGACGCTATAGGTGCTTGTCTACTGTATAAAACAGGGTATCTATGTTAAAATGCTATCAATTCAAGATGAACGATAACAACTTGTTTTTGGAAGGTTCATTGGAGGAGACATTCATGGCAGAAGTACTGGCGGTTGTCAATCAAAAAGGTGGCGTTGGAAAAACAACAACGGTTGTCAACCTGGCTGCCATCTTAGCCGCCAAAGGAAAACACGTTCTGCTTATTGATATTGATCCTCAGGGAAACGCAACATCCGGGCTTGGTTTTGACAAAAAATCACTGGAACGAACCCTTTATGACGTACTAATCAATCAAGTGCCACTCAGCCATGTTGTTTATGACAGCGGCCGCACACATTTACACATTTGCCCGGCAAACATCGATCTGGCTGGAGCAGAAGTAGAGCTGGTTCCTATTGTTTCACGTGAAACAATTCTCAAAAAAGCAATTGAGTCAGTTCGACAGTCATACGATGTTATCCTGATGGATTGTCCGCCGTCGTTGGGTTTGCTGACAGTAAACGCCCTGACTGCTGCGGATGGTGTCATCATACCGATTCAGAGCGAATACTATGCGCTGGAGGGTCTCACTCAGTTGATGGAAACCGTCACGCTGATCAAACGCGGGTTAAATCCAAAACTTTCCATTTTTGGCGTTATCATCACCATGTTTGATGTTCGTACACAGCTGGCGCATCAAGTTGCCAGTGAAGTTCGTAAATACTTTGGTGAAAAGGTTTTCAGAAGTATCATTCCGAGAAATGTCAGACTCAGCGAAGCGCCAAGCTATGGGCAGTCCATTATGGAATATGATGCGAGATCAAAGGGAGCTGAAAGCTATGACGCACTGGCACGTGAAGTTATACGTCGGTTAGGAGGATTGTATTGATGTCTACCGCAACAAAAGGCCCGAGCAGAGGGTTAGGAAAAGGTTTGGGAGCTCTGCTTCAAACAACTGAACCATCTTCAGAGGATATTAGGGGTGCGATTGTCAGCTTAAAAATAAACGACATCAGTCCGAACAGCGAACAACCGAGAAAGTCATTTGATCAGGAAAAATTATCTGATCTTGCTGCATCAATCAAAGAAAACGGCATCATTCAGCCGATAATTGTCTGCCGTGGTGCGACGGGATACAAAATTGTCGCCGGTGAACGCAGATGGAGGGCTGCCAGACTAGCGGGATTATCAGTGATACCGGCCATCATACGCGAATTAACAGATGTAGAGGTGCTTCAACAGGCGCTGATCGAGAACATTCAGCGACAGGATCTCAATCCGCTGGAGGAAGCAGCTGCGCTGGATCGATTGATCCAGGAACATCAGATGACTCAGGAAAAGTTGGCTCGTGTCGTTGGCCGCAGCCGACCGGCTATTGCGAATACGCTGCGATTGCTGCATCTTCCAGAAACGATCCAGAGTTTGGTTCGCACAGAACAGCTGACCGCCGGTCATGCGAGAACGCTGATGGCTCTAAATGAAGAATCACAACAGGTTAAGACAGCTAAAAAGATCATTTCACATGGATTGAGCGTTCGCGAAACAGAAAAAATGGTAAAACGAATGCTCACACCGGAACCAACACGGGAACCATCTGATTCAGCTTACGTGTTGAGCATCAAAGAAGTAGAGCATCGCCTTGCAGGTAAACTCGGAACGCGCGTTAAGCTTAAAGACCGAAAAGGCAAGGGCAGCATCCAGATTAGTTATTACTCCAATGAAGATCTCGACCGCATTCTCGATTTAATCGATTCATAACAGTCAATCAGGTGATGTGAGATGGTGACATGGCAAAAGACCGGACATTCAGGTCTTGATGAGCTGATTTTTGGACTGCGGACTCATGATCAGGTCGTTTGGCAGATTGAAATGCTGTCAGATTACCAGATGCTTTGCCAGAATCTGGCTGCCAGAGCGATTGCAGAGCAAAAACACGTTACGTACGTCCATTTTAAGAATCAGACCTCTTTATTCACACCTGATCAGCGGACGAATGCTTTAACCATCCACGAAATAGACACCTCAGAAGGATTTGAACAGTCTGCGCGCGCGATCTGCTCACTAATCGAGCGTAATGGATCTGCGTCCATTATGATCTTTGACAATCTCTCTGAACAGTTAATAGACTGGGGCGCAGATCTGATGATCGAAAATTTCCTGCGTATTGTCAGTCCGCTCCTTGCAGAACGTCAAATCATCACATACTTCGCTTTACAGCTTGGCAGGCACAGCTGCGATACAGTTGCAGAAATCAGCGAAATCACACAACTGCTAATCAATCTATACCACTGGGATACACACGTAACGGTACATGTACAGCACGCTTCGAATCGATATCATCATCAGCTGTTCTGGCCGCATCGTCTGCATGGAGAAACCTGCGTTCCATTGAGTATAGATGAACTTGCCGGTCGGTTTATGGAAATTATCCGAAAAAAAGAAAACGACTTGAACCCGGAAGGCAATCTTTGGCATGACTATCTCGACAAAAGAGATCCAATATTTACGGCACAGATGCAAAAGCGGTTGCTTACATCTGAGCAGCGGATGGGTCACCTGGTCAAAACCTATTTCAATTACAACGATTTAATAAACATTAATAATAGGATGATAGGAAGCGGTAAGATCGGGGGCAAAGCGGTCGGGATGCTTTTGGCCCGTAATATATTGCAATCAGAATCACTCAAGGACGAAGATTTCACGTCGACACTCGAACCACATGACTCCTATTATATCGGGACAGACATCTTTTATTCCTATATTGTTGAAAACAATGGCTGGTCAATCTGGATGGCTCAGAAAGAAGAAAACGGTTACTATTCAGAAGCTGAGAAGCTTAGGGATATCCTGCTTCGGGGAACCTTTTCTGAGCGTATGCACGACGCTTTTCGACAATTGGTCAACGTCTTTGGTCAGTCACCAATCATAGTCCGTTCGAGTTCGCTGCTTGAGGATGATTTTGGCAATGCGTTTGCAGGCAAATATGAGAGTGTCTTTTGTGCCAATCAGGGGACTCCTGAAGAGCGGCTCGAGGCTTTTGAGCAAGCGGTTCGCATTGTCTATGCCAGTACAATGAGCCAGGATGCACTGAAATATCGGATTAATCGTAATCTGGACAAGAAAGATGAGCAGATGGCCATTCTCGTTCAACGGGTATCCGGACAACGACAGGGACATTTCTTTTATCCGCTGATGGCTGGTGTCGCTCACTCAAAGAATTTATACGTCTGGAATGACAAGCTGGATGTCAGCGCCGGTATGCTGCGGCTTGTCTTTGGTCTGGGGACACGCGCAGTAGATCGTGTTGAAGGTGATTATCCAAGGCTGGTCGCACTGGATCAACCTTTGCTCTCATCTCATGCCAGCAAAGAAGATGAAAATACTTATTCACAGCGTTTTGTTGATTTGATTGATCTTGAAAGCAATGAACTGGTTACGCTGCCACTGGAAGCGATGCTTCGTGAGGATCCGTCGATTGATTTAACACAGGTTGGTGAGATCGATTGGGTTGAAACGCAGCGACTTCGTGAATTGGGTTATCATGACAATCCGAAATGGGTTCTTAATTTCAACAAATTTCTCTCTAATGATGCCATGATGAACACGATCAGAGACATGACAAAACATCTGGAAGCAGCTTATGAGTATCCGGTGGATCTTGAGTTTACAATCAATCTGACTGACAAACGCGATTATCAAATCAATTTGCTGCAATGCCGACCGCTTCAAACAAAGAGTATTGGAAGTCGTGTTGATATCCCGCAAACCATAGATATACGTGATACAATGATCGAGACAAACGGTCATTTTATGGGCGGAAATGTGCGTCTTAATGTAAAATACATCGTTTACGTAAATCCGGAATCATATTCAAAATTGCCGGATCAGGATAAATATCAGATCGCTCGATTGATCGGGCTGCTGAATCACAAGCTGTTTGACGTGGACGAAGCGCCGACGCTGCTGCTTGGTCCAGGACGCTGGGGCACGACTACGCCATCTCTTGGAGTTCCGGTCCAATATTCAGAAATTGACAATATCGCAGCACTCGGAGAAGTCTCATTCGAAGTCAGCGGAATGATGCCGGAATTGTCGTTCGGCAGTCACTTCTTTCAGGATCTGGTTGAAGGTGGAATTTTTTATATGGCAGTTCTTCCACACATAAAAGACAATATATTCAACCTTTCACTTTTTGAAGAGAAGAAGAATATATTTACAAA
>JAAYBY010000015.1 GCA_012729935.1 Clostridiaceae bacterium
CTGGGTGAAAAACTGGGATTAGTACCGATCATGATTTTCCCAGCTTATTTTTTTAACGGATATCTCGCCTGGTCGATGGCGGGTATTTTCTGCGGTCAGCAAAAAACAGGCATCTCACGCAGGCATCTTATTAGAATTCCACTGATCGCCTCACTTCTGATGGTTGCCTGGAATGCTTGCTTTGACCCAATTTTATCAACACTGAAAGGGTATTGGATATGGAAATCCAGCGGGATCTATTTTGGCGTGCCGCTGAGTAATTTCATGGGCTGGTTTATCACGACGTATCTGATCTTTCAGTTATTTGCCCTTATTCTCTATCGGTACGATCACGATGAGCCAATCGAAATTGATCGATATTTCTGGATCCTGATTCCCGTTATGTATGCCACGCAAGCACTACCCTATCTGATCTATCCGTTATTCCGCAGTCAAGGTAGAGAGATCTACAGGCCGATCGCTTTGATTACCGTTTTCGTCATGATCCTTCCAACTGTACTCAATTTTTTAGTTTATTTCAATAGCGTACATTTGAGATTAAGGCATGACCGGCAATAAAATTTTCCTCTCAAAATCAGGAGGCCAACTTGTTGCTCAAGTTGAATGTGTGAAAATGTGATCAGCCCGCTGGAATGTGTGTGTCCTATTCTTCAGCTCTGCTGAATGATCTGAACTCAAGTAAATCGCCAGGTTGGCAATTGAGTGCTTCACATAGTGCGGCAAGTGTGGTAAATCGAATCGCTCGAACCTTGCCGGTTTTTAAATTTGATAAGTTGGCCAATGAAATCCCCACTAGATCAGAGAGTTCAGTCAATGAAATTTTGCGCTTCGCCATGACAACATCCAGATTTACGATAATCAATTTCGAATGATCCATGTTCACCTCGTTCTTCATACAGTCATGTCGACTTCCTGCTTGAAGTACGACGCGTCTCTGATCAGGTTAGCCCAGAGTCGAAAAATCAAACCTGCTGTCAGATATAGAACTGCAGTTAGAATGACATAGATTTGCGTGATCGACCCGCTAACGTTTAATTCAGTGATGATAAAGAGCGCAGCCAGCGGCAGAATGCCGAGCATAAAAAGACAGCTGATGGCTTTTAAGAATCGAACGCTTGATTCAGTGAAGATTGAGTTCATGAGTATTCGTTTCAATAAAAACTCTGCCAATATCAGATTGACAATAAAGATGCTGATCAAAACATAACAGATAACTAAGACGGGTATACGCAAATACGTCAATTCGGGGTTTGCCCGCGCTACGTCGAATGACAATTCTCTTAACATGATACCTGCTATGATGCTGACAATAATCAAAACGATCAATCCTGACATAATGGCGATCGTTAAAATGCAATTTCGTTGATTATGAGACAAGAGATCACCTCCGCGTATTTGATTTCATGTTTCCGATAATAACGCAAGATATATCGAATGTCAATAAATAATTAATTATTATCGATATAAATATCGATGCGAAATATTTCACTTCTGGTGGTAAAATGGTATTGAATTGACAAATCTGACATTGCATCTATCACAGAAGTCATTGATGGAAATGGATTTTTTCACATTATTGCTGCTGGCATCATTGTTTGTTGTTATAGGCGGGATCAAAGAAGCAGGAGTCATCGACGCGATTGCCGGTCTTTTTGTCAAAATTGGCGGTCATTCCGTTTTTCTTATGTATATGCTTCTGCTTTGGGCGTCAGTCTTGTTGTCAGCGTTCATCGACAATATTCCTTATGTTGCAACCATGCTGCCGGTTGTTTCGAGTATTGCTGCATTCATGGGCATCGAACCGACGCTCCTATATTTTGGTTTGCTTTCCGGTGCTACGCTTGGCGGCAACCTGACCCCGATCGGTGCTTCGGCCAATATCATGGGAATCGGTATTCTGCGTAAACATGGATACGACGTCAAAAACAGCACGTTCATGAAAATCAGCATACCGTACACGCTGGCAGCTGTAATCTCCGCATACATAATCCTCTGGCTTCTGTGGGGCATGTAGCTGTAAGTTATACAATTTGTTCAGCAAACAATGTAAGGAGGTAACTCAGATGGGAAAGCGCATCGTTATATGCATCAGTCGTGAATCCGGCAGCGGTGGACGCCTTGTCGGAGAACGAATGGCCGCAAAACTTGGTATTCACTGTTATGCAAAAAACCTGATACATAGAACAGCCGTCGAATACGGTTTGGATGAAGATGTAATTGCCGGAGCCGATGAGATGCCTGCAAGTTTCTCGACAATTGGGTTCCCGATGGGGATCCGCAATCCGTACAAAGCTGACTATGAGACCATGTACTACACACTCAACGATAAAATGTTCATTCTGCAGAGCAAAACCATCAAAGCGATCGCTTCAGAAGGTTCCTGCATCTTTATCGGACGAGCTGCTGATGAAATTCTCAAAGACGACCCGGACATGATTTCCATTTTTATTCATGCCCGTAGAGAAGACCGCATCAGACGCGATTGTTAAGCTGGAACGGATCGAACTTCTTCATCGTCTAAAGGACGAGTTAATCCAACCGTGAAAGATGGAGGAGTTGCTATGAAAAAAGGGCTGTTTCTGATTCTGATTGTTGCCTTTTTTCTGTCTGCCTGCTCAGGACCTGTCGTTGTGAAAGACCCAACCACCACAGTCAATCCAACGACGACTGAAAATCTGGGGTTGAATAAGGCTGCTGATTACACAAGATTAATCAAAATCATACTCAGGGCTCAGGGATCAGGTCAATTTCCATATGGTATCGCCAGGAACGCTTCTCAGCAAACAAAAGAAACGGGGGCAGCTGACAGCAGCACTGAAGCTGCTGGCAATGAGTATTCGCAAACAAACATTCAGGTTGAAGGGGTCGATGAAGCGGATATTATCAAGACAGACGGCCGTTACCTTTATGTTATCGCCAATAACCGTTTTTATATTGTGGACGCGGTTGATCCCACTGGCATGAAAGTTCTTCACACACAAACGTTTTCTATGAAGCAAAATACGGAAACGGAGCAGATGATCGAATCTCCTGTTGATTTATTTCTTGACACGGGGAACGAACGATTGACGCTCATTGTCAACGGAAATATCAATACGATTTACGAACCTCCGGAGGAACCGATCGAAACTAAACCAACAATGACAGAGCCCCCTGAAGAGACCAGTTCCGTCGAAACCAAACCGGAAGAAACAGCCGCAGCTGAAGAAACCAGTCCAGACTTGGCAGTGTCTGACTCTGCGAAAACAATGCCGGCTGACAAAATCTGGTATCCCTATTATCAAACAAAGTCATACACGACAACTTATGTTTATGACATCAGCAGCAAAGCGAATCCCGTCATCGTTCGACAGTTTACTCAGGAAGGCAGCTACCAGACGTCACGGAAAATCGAAGACGATCTGTATGTTGTTTCGAATCGTTATCAATACAGACTCTATACGGACAATAATAGCGACATTAAACCGGAAGACGTTTTCCCCTGTGTCACCAATAATGTGGCGGAAGGCGAATGGGATCTCTTGCCACCGGGGAAAATCTGGATTCTCCCCGACGGTGACGTCAACAACCAACTCATCATATCCGGCATTGATACACTGGAGGACAGTCGCGATCCGGATACCGTATCACTGATTGGATCCTCTGGTATTGTCTATGCCTCCGCGACGCAGCTTTATGTTGCAGGATGGGGCATGATCTGGGACGAAAAAAAAGACACATTACCCGAATACACAACAGATATCTATCGATTCTCATTATCTGACAGTACCATCAGGGAGAGCGGGAAGGGGTCAGTTCCGGGTTCGATCATCAATCAGTTCAGTATGGATGAATATAATGGATACTTCCGGCTGGCAACGACCGGCTTAACGGTACA
>JAAYBY010000154.1 GCA_012729935.1 Clostridiaceae bacterium
ATTATTCAATTTCTTCGCCTACAGCATGATTACAGCAGGAGGCGTTATGTCTGAAATTAAGTTTAAAAAGAATTTGCTGCTCGGGGTGGCATCAGCTGCGACGCAGATTGAAGGTGGAGACGAGAACAACAGCTGGTTTGACTGGTTTCTCCAGGGGAAAATCAAGGATGGTTCCAATCCGGCGAGAGCGAATGATCATTACAGACGATGGCGCGATGATTTTAGGCTCATGCGTCAGATGGGTATTCAAGTGTATCGCTTTGGTGTCGAATGGAGCCGTATCGAACCGGAAAATGGCGTGTTCGATCAATCTGTGCTTAACCATTATCGCGATATGTGTCTGGAACTGAAAAAGCTGGATATCAAACCACTTCTGACACTGCATCATTTTACCAATCCTCTGTGGTTCGAGAAAATGGGTGCATTTTCCTCACCGGACAGCGTCGCCATTTTTTTGCGATTTGTGGAAAAGGTTGTGATACATCTTGGCGATCTGGTCTCTGAATTTATCACGATTAACGAACCAAACGTCTATGCGGTGTTCGGTTATTTATACGGTGAATGGCCACCGGGGCAAAAATCGCTTTCTGTAACACTCAACGTGATGTCTAATCTGGCCAGCTGCCACATCAAAGCCTACCGGCTGATTCACGAACTGCGAGAAAAAGCGGGTTTTGCGGACAGCAAAGTGAGCTTTGCCCATCATATGCGCGTGTTTGCCCCTGCCGGGCCGCGCAACCCCTGGCATCGATTCTGGGCCCGAATGCTGTCGTTGTCTTTTCAGGACTGGCTGGCTAAAGCCTGTTTGACAGGTGTATTTCCATTTCCCTTGCGGAATTCTGAGAAGATGCCTCCAGGACATTATTATGATTTTCTCGCTATTAATTATTATACTCGGTCAACGGTGCGTGGTCCTTCTGACGGTGTTCGAGAAGGTGCGCCTGTTAATGATCTGGGCTGGGAAATCTATCCACAGGGTCTCATTGAGTGTGCCGGACAGTTGGCGAAGACCTACCAGAAGCCAATTTACATTACTGAAAATGGAACCTGCGATCATGAGGATCGTTTTCGCAGCCGCTATGTATCCGAGCATCTGCAGGCGATTTGTCAAAGCGACCTGCCAATCGAGCGATACTATCATTGGTGCTTTTGCGATAATTTCGAGTGGCTGGAAGGTGAATCCGCTCGCTTCGGCCTGGTACACATCGATTTTGAGACGCAGGAAAGATCAATTAAACGAAGCGGTGAGTTTTACAGCAGGGTCATCAGGGAGGGTGGCATCAGTGATGAGCTGGCTGATGCTTACTGCAGACAAGAGTACCAGCAAAACAGGAGTCAACAATGAAGCAGCCATGGTGGCAGGAACGCATCGTCTACCAGATTTACCCGCGCAGTTTTCAAGACAGTAACGGCGATGGTATCGGTGATCTGAGAGGGATTATCAACCGTCTGGATTATTTAGATGCTCTCGGTGTTGGCGTGATCTGGTTATCGCCGGTTTATCGTTCGCCCAATGTCGATAATGGCTACGATATCAGCGACTATTATGACATCAATCCCCAGTTGGGTACGATGGCGGACATGGATGAATTAATCAAAAAAGCTGCTGAACTCGATATCCGGATTATTATGGATCTGGTGATCAACCACACATCAGATCAGCACGTCTGGTTTCAGCAAAGCCGAGATCCGAAAAGTCCCTATCGGGACTATTATATCTGGCGGCCGGGAAAGAACGGTAAACCGCCCAACAACTGGACCAGCTTTTTTGCTGAGGATTGCTGGGTTTATGATGAGAAAAGTGGTGAGTATTATCTGCACCTCTTTGCCAAGGAACAACCGGATCTCAATTACAACAACCCCAAAGTTCTGGAAGAAGTCAAAAATATTCTTAGCTTCTGGCTCGACAAAGGGATTTCGGGGTTTCGCTGTGATGTGATCAACATCCTGTACAAGGACTCCTTGGCGGATGGCCGACAGCGCCTGATTTTGAGAGGGATCGAACACTATCTGTCCCGCCCGGGCACACACGAAATCCTGCAGAGCCTTCGCCGGGATGTGTTTTCACAATACGACTGTTTTACAGTCGGCGAGACTGTTTTTGTCACGCCGCAGATGGGACGGGATTTATGTGACCCTGAACGAGAAGAGCTTGACATGATCTTTTCCTTTGAACACATGGAAACAGACCAGTTCATCGTTAAGTGGTTTAAAAGAAAATTTCATCCCGGGCGTCTGGCCAAGGCGATCGACCGCTGGCAGCGTGCTTTGGACTGGAATGCCAATTATCTGGAGAATCATGATCAGCCCCGCAGTGTCAGCCGCTTTGGCAATGACGGCCGATTCTGGTCTGAATCAGCTAAACTGCTGGCCACATTATTACTGACCTTGCGCGGCACGCCGTTTATTTATCAGGGACAGGAGATCGGCATGACAAATTTCGACTTCACATCCTTAGGGCAGGTGCAGGATGTCGAGTCGCATAATGTCTATCATCTGGCGAAAAAACTATTGATTCCCGGTTGGTACCGCTGGCGGATGATCCAGCAAACCAGCCGCGATAACGCCCGTACACCCATGCAGTGGGATGGAACAGCAAACGCCGGATTTTCCACCGGCCAACCCTGGCTTGGCGTCAACAACAATTTCAAACGAATCAATGTCGCTGAGCAGATCGATAGGGATGACTCCATTCTGGGATTCTACCGCGAGCTGATCAGGCTGCGGGCGAGTCTTGACACCCTGAAGTCCGGCCAATTTCAACTGCTGACAGCCGGCCGCCATGTAGTGGCTTACGCTAGGTCACTAGAAAACGAACACCTGATCATCGCACTTAACTTCAGTACCAGGAATCGGCGAATCGCTTACAAAGGCGAAGTCATACTGGCCAGCTCCGGGCGAACAGCCATCGGTGATGAATTGCTTCCATATGAAGCTGTGATCCTGCGCAGCATGAGTGGAAGGGGATAGACCATTGATTATCTGTAAAGATAAAACCTTCTATCTGCAAACAAAAAACAGCAGTTATATTTTCCGGGTGACAGAGCATGGACATCTGGAGCATATTTTTTACGGAACGCGGCTGCCCGTTCAGCCGGTTGATTCGTTGTGTCTGAAACGCACAGCCGTTTACGGCAGTAGTGTGCTGTACTCTCAGGAAGATCCGACCTATTGTCTGGATAATATGACTTTGGAATGGTCGGGCAGCGGTCGGGGAGACTATCGGCACAGTCCTGCGGAAATCAGGATGCCGGATGGCACGTTTGTCAGTGATTTTGCCTATAAACACTATGTAATAAAAGACGGCTGTCCTGAAAACTGCGAGCTGCCGCTGGCCCGAGGTGTCGCAGATGAATGCCAGACTTTGATCATCGATCTCGAAGATCCGATAGCCAGAATCTCGCTGCAGCTTGTTTATTGTGTGTACATGGCAAATGATGTCATTACACGGCGGACAATTCTCACCAACAAAAGTCATAAAGAGATTGAAGTTCGAAAGCTGATGAGCCTGATGCTGGATCTGCCGGATCAACGATTCAGGATGACATCACTGCACGGTGCCTGGATTCGTGAAGGACAGAGACAGGAAACAAGATTGCCATACGGGATTCTTGTTTTAGAAAGCACAACCGGAGCGTCGAGCAACCGTCAGAACCCGGCGTTTTGTCTGGCCACAGAAGACGCCACAGAAGACAGCGGTCACGTCTATGGCTTTAATCTGGTGTACAGCGGTAATCACTATTCCGCCGTTCAGAAGAGTGAGCAGAATCTGGTTCGGATCATGACCGGAATCAATCCGAGCGGGTTCTCCTGGACAGTCAAGATGGGCGAGGTTTTTTCGTCGCCGGAGGCTGTCCTGACCTTCAGCAGCTGCGGCATCGGTGGTATGAGCCGAAACTTCCATGATTTCATCAACCGGCACATTGTTGCACCCTATTGGCAGGGACGGAATCGTCCCGTCCTGATCAACAGCTGGGAAACATTCATGTTTGATTACAACCAGCGCGGTCTTCTAAATCTGGCCAGACAGGCATCTGATCTGGGCATTGAACTTTTCGTCCTTGATGACGGCTGGTTTGGGCAGCGCGATCATGACAAGGCAGGTCTGGGAGATTATGAGGTCAACCGCAAAAAAATTCCCGGAGGCCTCAAACCATTTGCTGAAAAATTGAACAACATGGGACTGCAGTTCGGCCTTTGGTTTGAACCGGAAATGATCAATCAGGATAGCGATCTTTACCGAACGCATCCCGATTTTGCGGTCAAAATACCAGGGCGAAAACCGTTACTGGGAAGAAATCAGCTTGTTCTTGATCTGACCCGGGAAGATGTTCGGGACTACATTGTCACTCAGGTTGGAGATGTACTGGACAGTGCGCCAATTTCTTATGTTAAATGGGATATGAACCGCCACATCAGTGATATGTATTCGCCGCTTCTTGAGAATCAGGGAGAATTCTTTCACCGCTATATCCTCGGCCTTTACGAGATTCTCAAGCGGATTTTTCTGCCAAGACCGGAAATCCTGCTGGAAAGCTGTTCCAGCGGCGGCAATCGATTTGACTTAGGCATGCTGTGTTTTTCACCGCAGATCTGGACATCAGACAATACTGATCCGATCGAGCGTCTGAGAATCCAGGAGGGGTTATCTCTTTTCTATCCGCTTTCGACGATGGGGGCGCATGTATCCGCTTCACCACACCAGCAGACGCTGCGGACGACCAGCCTGGCCACGCGGTTCAACGCTGCCTGCTTTGGCTGTCTGGGATATGAGCTCAACCTGGACCAATTATCAAAACAGGATAAACAGGAAATCAAAAAACAGATCGAATGCTATAAAGAGCAGCGTACTTTGCTGCAGTTTGGATCGTTTTACCGGCTGCGGAGCGACAGGACGGGGCAAATTCAATGGCAGGTGATATCTGCGGACAAGAAGAACGCAGTCGTTGCTTTGTTTCAAACGGTCGCGTCCTCCGCGCCTGCCTTTGATCGGCTTTACCCGCAGTCATTAGAGCCTGACCAAACTTATGTGCTGAAATCCTTTGAGCGAAAGCTGCGTATCAGGCGATTCGGTGGCTTGGTTAACCACATATCACCTGTAAAAATTCATCCGGAGGGTGTTGTGCTGCGGCTGGCTGACCAATTTTATAGCCTGCCCGGCTGTCATG